>JAIVVP010000017.1:0-14813 GCA_049189775.1 Gemmatimonadota bacterium
TAAGAACATACCTCCTCAGAGATTTGTGACTGGACCCGGAACTGATTCTAGCCCTCCTCCCCCCCCTTCAATAGACTCTTTCCGGGTCTCTTTTATTCCAAAGTATCGTCATCAGGAAAAATCTCATTGCATTCATATTTATATTGGCATTTTGACAGCTCATCCTCCTGACAAATGATTGCACCATTATCCATCGTAAACCAGTTACCGCTGGCAACAGTAATCAGACATCTTTCTGTCCTGGATATCCCGTCGAGCCTGACTTCCCTGTTGGGACTGTCATACTTACAGGAGATAAACTCCCCGTGGTTCTCGATAGTGACAGCGTATAACTGTGTAACAGCAAGCAGATCATCAAGTGCAACTTCGTAATTGACAGTCCATTCATAAGCCTCAGGGACTTTTCTGTCTTTAATATCATTGGCAGTAGGACAGGTATCTGCAGAAACCAACGGGCTAAATAATAATGCGAGTAAAAAGGTTAAAAGTATTTTATTTTTCATTTAATATTCAGTCCAGATAATTACTGATTCCAACAATATGGCAACAATTTACTATATTCACGACCCGATGTGCAGTTGGTGTTGGGGCTTTCGCCCTGCCCTGGATACGCTGAATGCAAAGCTTGGCGACCATCTTCAGATCGAATATCTGCTCGGTGGTCTCGCCAAAGATACTGATGACCTCATGCCCCTGGGTTTACGCCAGCAGATCCAAAATCATTGGCGCACTATTCAAACACGAGTACCGGGAACAAGGTTTAATTTTGATTACTGGGAGAAATGTCAGCCAAGACGCAGTACCTATCCTGCTTGTCGGGCTACACTTGCCGCAAAACTTCAGGACATTCAGTTTCAGGAACCCATGATTCTGGCAATTCAGCATGCTTATTATTTACAGGCCAGGAATCCATCCGATACCGAGACACTTATCGAACTGGCAGACGACATTGGACTTGATGTAGATAGATTCGGTAACGAGTTACACTCTGATGAAACCCAGGTTTTGCTGAAACGTGAGATTATTTTCGCCCGAAAAATCGGAGGCAATGCGTTTCCTATGCTACTGCTTGGCAATAACAACAGCTATCATCAAGTTTTGATCGACTACAATCATCCTGAGAATATGCTCAATGAAATAAACCAGTTTTTCACACAGCTTAATCAAGGCGGGAATGGCTCATCGACAGGCGAGGGGTAATAATTCTTCTGGCAACGTGCTCGTGCATTTCCATGTGATCCCGGCATCATTGGCAGATGGTGTTAATACAATTGTTTTTCCCTCAATATCTGTGACGGCCTTCGGGTCTTTGCGGCTGGTATACAAAAGACTGATAGAGCCAGGTACTTCCTCGCCAACAACAATTGATTCAATCAAAGACTTATCCAGTAATTCAGTCGAAACCAGTGTTTCAGACTTCCAGTCCTCCTGAGCAGGGAATTGACCTTTAGCTTTCCAGTAGTCGGCAATAACTACTTTATATGGCTTGGCAAAAGATAGCCCTTGCAGCACCTTGGTACGATCAGAAAATTCAATTTTCGATGGGAATAGAACGAAATTCCAGACCAGCACCAGGGCAAACAGGATGAGGACAAGCAGACGTCTATTCATGGTTTCATTTTAATCTCTAAAATCATAATTGCCACAGCATATTTATACCCAAACTACTTGGAAATGCAGGATTCAGAGTAGTTTGGGTATAAAACAACGTCATTAAAAATAAGCTGTATAATCAACATTCAGATAAACGATTTATAGAACCCTATTTTTAATTAGCTATGAAAGATACGACAGAAATACCTACACATCCGGAAAATATAACAATTTCCCAGACCGTGGCCATCTTGATCGATGGTAACAATATTGAACGCAGCATCCATTCGGAGTCCGATAACAAAAGCACTATGCTCAACCTGGATGCGATTGTCCCAAAATTACTGGTAAATCGAGGTCTGAGTCGCCTGGTTTATTTCAGAGAAGGCAAACATATTTCAAGCAAGCTACAGGAACGCCTGCATAATTTTTATCATGGCTCTGTCAGGGCCTGTCATAAAAGTGCTGATATTCCACTCTCTATCAATGCCATCCAGCTGGCGAATAAAGTCGATACTATTATTATTATGTCTGGTGATTCTGATTACATCGAACTGGTTCGGCACCTTAAATCCGAAGGTGTCCGCGTTGAGATAGCCGCAGTACTTAAAACAACATCACATCTGCTTAAAGATGAAGCGGATCATTACCATGAAATAACCAGGGAAGACTGGTTTACCTTACCTGCGAAGAAAAAACAGAGCCATAAAAGGAGAACAAAAAAGTCGAATTGACTCCTTACTAACTGGTCTTCTAGATAGTAATGATAATGCGCAATGCATCCAGTCGAATCGATGCTGATGCAATCAACTCTGAAGTTACTTGCAGCTGATTCCTGAAATGTTCTATTTCCTCGGATCGAACATTGGAATTAACCTTGCGCATATGTTCCAGTCTGTCTACTTCCCTCTGTAAAATATCATGGGTCCTGGCTGCGGCCTGTTGCTTCAATTTTGGCGATTCTTCCTCTGCAAGATTCCTGGATTTATTCAGTAGTGTTCTGATCACATCTGCTTTCATTTTAATAATTTCTTTAACTATTTCAGGTGAAACCCTGCTCTGATTTTCATTAATAACATTATTCTCCAGACTCAATCTATTGCCATGCTCATCAAGCATGATTCTGATTGTGGTTGGCGGCAAATATCGACTCGACTGCATATCGATTCTATCCACCGGCTCCAGTACAAAAAGTGCTTCCATTAATAATGTTCCCGGTGATGTCCCAGCATTTATCGACTCATGCTTCAGGGTGCAAACTGTGGCATTACCCAGTTCGCTGCTCAAAACCATGTCCATGGCAAACCCGACCATTGGATGCTCCCAGGAGAGGTACTGCCTGTCTTCATGTATCAGCGCAGTCTCTCTGGAATAGGTAATCGACATCCCCTCATCTGTCAGCCCGGGAAATGATGAAAGCATCCTTTCACCCGGATTCAATATGTAACTTGATTCACTATGGAATTCGGTATTGATTCCAAAACAATCAAAAACAAGATCCATATATTCAGGCAACATACTATTGTTATCTTCTGTAATCGCCTTAACTTTCAATGCTTCAGCTATTGCTGGACGGCAAGAACTATATTCCAACAACCTGTCCCGGCCCTTATGCATGGCATCATTGAGTTGCTGATGTATTTTGCCTGTTTTATCTAACAGTCCCTGGGTTATTTTATTTGCCAGGAAATCAGTCTGTAATTCTGTTTCTATCTGTTCGTAGACAGATTGACCTGCCGGGCAAGTTTTCCTGAAAGCTCCGAGTCCTTCCTCGTACCACTTGAACATAATGGCCTGCGGGGTATCTTCAATATATGGCACATGAATGTTTATTGTTTGCCTCTGACCTATGCGATCCAGTCTGCCAATTCGCTGTTCGAGTAAATCCGGATTCAGTGGTAAATCAAACAGAACTAAATGATGCGCAAACTGGAAATTTCTTCCTTCACTGCCTATCTCCGAACAGATAAGCACCTGACTGCCTTCATGTTCATCAGCAAAATAGGCCGCAGCTCGATCGCGTTCAATCAGGCTCAATCCTTCATGAAAGGCAGCGGCATGCATGCCTTCCTTTTTTCTTAATAATTTACTGATATCAATTGCAGTACCGGCATGTGCACAAATCACCAGGACTTTCTTGTCTTTGAGCAATTTAAGCTTCTCAATCAGCCAGCTTATTCTCGGATCAATTTTTTCCCAGTTTTTATTCCCCTCTTGTTGATACAAGCTTTCAGGACATAATAAGAATTTAATTTCGTCCTCATCCATATCCCTATCAGACAAGTCAGTATAGAGAGACCGATATTCCTCTGGGATAGGGAGAGAACAGGCATAGAGTTCCCTGCCAGGGAAACCCTTGATAGTGGCACGAGTATTTCTAAATAAAACACGACCAGTGCCATGATAATCCAGTAATTGATCGATAAGGTTTTTTCTTGCATCAATATTTTCTGAAGAATGAAGATCTGTCTTCTCAATCATCTGCAGAAAACTGGCACCAGTGTCGGCTAATAGTTTGCCTAGTAAACCCAGCGTCCTGTTTGATAATTGAACATCAGAAAATAATTCTTCTACTGCCTGGGCGATGGGTTCGTAGTTCTCTTCTTCTTCAACGAATGAATTGAAATCAGGAAACCGGTTGGGATCAAGTAATCGTAGTCGAGCATAGTGACTTTCCCTGCCTAATTGCTCTGGTGTCGCGGTCAGCAGCAAAACCCCTCTGGTCGAATGCGATAGTTGTTCTACAATTTTATATTCCTTACTTACCTCACTGGTAGACCAGTACAAATGATGTACTTCGTCAACCACCAGAAGATCCCATTCGCCGAGTAAAGATTGCTGATAATATTTCTCATATTCAGTCAGAAATTCAAGACTACAAATGACCAGTTGTTCGGTTTGAAAAATTTCAATATCTTCATCGCCCTCTTCCAGGGCATAACATCTTTCCGCATCAAAAATACTGAAGCTCAGATTGAATTTACGTAACATCTCCACCAACCACTGGTGAACAAGACTCTCCGGCACAACGATAAGGATACGTTGGGCGCGTTCCGTCAGGATCTGGTGATGGATTATCATTCCCGCTTCAATGGTTTTCCCCAGGCCCACCTCATCAGCCAGCAAGACACGTGGGGCATGACGATGTGCTACCTCATTGGCGATATACAACTGATGTGGGATAAGACTGGTGCGAGTTCCTGCCAGGCCGTAAAGCTCATTATGTGCCAATCTGTTTTTATGATTGAGCGTCTGAAACCTGGCCTGAAACCATTTATCAGAATCAGTTTGGCCATTAAATAAACGTTCAGCAGGCCGATTTAACTGGACTGTGTTGGCTAAAGAATCTTCCTTGATGATTAACTCTTCACCTTTTTCATTTTTTCCCTGGTAACTGATCAAACCTTCATTGTCGATGACTGAATCAACAATAACTTTAATACCTTCTTCAGTAGTGACCGTATCTCCGATATTGAAAATAACCCTGGTGAGTGGTGCAGTTTCTTTTGCGTATGAACGAACTTCACCTGTTGCTGGAAAAGAAATTGTTACAGTTCTATGTTCAGAGGACAAAACCGTCCCCAGTCCCATGCGAGACTCGGCATCACTTATCCAACGCTGACCTGTTATGTATGTATTCATTTCCTGGTATTCATTTTTTGCATTATGCTAATCTAGCACCGCTACGAGTTAATAGAAATCTACTTGAGATAACTAATGGATAAACTTAAAGAATTACTCAACTCCACACCTGAGAAAATAGAATTTGACCAGGTAATGCAACTTATTGAAGAAAACTATATCTACACACCAACCCGTTTTACCAATGGCCATGGAGACACACAAGTCATTAACGAAGCGGGTAGCAATGAAGGTTCATGCAAGATCTTTTCATTCGGCCAGTTAAATAACCTGGACGAAAAACAAACACTGGCTTGCTTTGGTAATTATTATCGAGAGGATGTACTAGAGCATCCTGAGAATACCGATCATGCGAATATCAGGAACTTTATTCAATCTGGCTGGGCTGGTATTCATTTCGATGGAATTGCCTTAACCAAAAAATAAGTCCTGTGTTAATGCTGGTGACCACCCACGCCATGCGCATGCCCGTGAGTCAGTTCTTCAGCAGTAGCATCCCGGACATCAACTATATCAACCTCAAATGTCAGAGTTTTGCCGGCAAAGGGATGATTGGTATCGACATCAACATTAAATTTACCTACTTTAAGGATTGTTGCCTGTCTTAGTCCTTCGGTGGTATTGATGTCTACAACCATTCCTACCTGTAATTTTCCCTTTGTCGCCAGGTGTTTTTTGGAGATACGCTGTTTAGACGATTCCAGGGGAATACCATAGGCGTCCTTTGGTTCCAGCGTCACACTAAAACTTTCTCCGGACTTTTTTCCGGTCAATTCAGACTCCAAACCACTGATTAATCCATTACGTCCATGCATATAGAGCATAGGCTCTCCATCGCCTGAACTTTCCAGTAAATCACCATTCTCAAGTACCTTGAAATGAAAACTGACTACCTTATCTTTTTCTATCAACATCAATTCAACCTCAATATCTAAGCGCGTGAAATAAATTTATTATTCGCGGTGTTAATTTTAATCGTCTCACCCGTTTCAATATATTCTGGCACCTGCACTTCATGACCTGTTGTCATAAATGCTGGCTTGGTTCGACTTGTCGCGCTTGCACCTTTCATTCCTGGGGCAGTCTCAACAATTTCAAGCTCAACCGTGCCGGGTAATTCAATGGTAATCAGGATGCCGTCCAGTAATATGCCGGTAATTCCTTCCAAACCTTCAGTCAGATAGCCCAATTGATCTTCGATATCATTTTTATTGAGTATGTATTGTTCATAATCATCCATATTCATAAAGACATAATCATCGCCGTCCTGATACGAATATTGAATAGTCGCCTTGACGCTGTCTGCTTCTTTCAGCAAATCATCGCCTTTCAGGGTCTCATCCAGTTTCTGTTTCGTCTTCAGGTGGGTGAAACGGATCTTGTACAAGGTAGAAGCACCACGTGATGAGGGGTTCCTCACTTCAACATTCTTGACCACATGGGGTTCATCATTAATCACTACCACCATCCCACGTTTTAATTCGTTTGCCCTGGGCACATGCTCATCCTCAAAAAAATAAGCCGGCATTGTAACAAAACACCCGGATTTTTCTTATTACCTTTAACTATCTGCTCGATAAGATTCAGCTAGTACTCAACGCAGTTCGCGAATAGACTCGTCACCGTATGGTTGAAATCGGCAAAATAAATAATCTGCAGGTAGTAAAAAGCCTCGATCACGGAATTTACCTTGATGGTGAAGAGCTGGGTGAAATACTTATGCCCAGCAGATATGTACCTGAAAATTGTCAGGTTGGCGACTCTCTTGAAGTATTTATCTATCTGGACTCTGCCGATCTCCTGTTAGCAACCACTGAAACACCCTATGTGATGGTTGGTGAATGCGCCTACCTCAAAGTTGTTGATGTGAACCAGGCCGGGGCTTTCATGGACTGGGGCTTACCCAAAGATCTACTGGTTCCCTATGGCGAACAGATCAGTCCTTTAAAGATCGGACAATCCTATACCGTTCTTGTGTATCTGGATGAAAATACAAACAGGATCGCGGCCACACAAAAACTGGATTCCTACCTCAGTGAAGAAGCGCAATATTTCAAGCCTGGGCAAGCTGTCGATTTATTAATATTCGGCAAAACTGAACTGGGATACAAGGCAGTCATCAATAACACGCACATTGGCTTGATCTATAAAAACGAGGTCTTTCAAACACTGACCCATGGAGAAAAATTAAAAGGTTTTATCAAAGACATTCGTGAAGACAGAAAGATTGACCTGTGCCTGCAGCTGCCGGGAAAGGATGCACGAGACGACCTGAATACAAGGATCCTTAATCACCTGACAAAGAATGGCGGAATTTCGACCCTGACCGACAAAAGCTCACCTGAGGATATCTATAAATGCTTCGCTGTCAGTAAGAAGAATTATAAAAAAGCCATAGGGGCACTTTACAAAAAAAGGTTAATCCGCATAGAAGAAGACAAAATAACCTTACTCTCCTCTTGATTGAGACACCCATTCCACAATCTTTTATCTGGTCTTTTTCAATCTCATTTACTGTTGCTCATCTTCATCTATCAATCTGCTAATCTCGTCTTCACCCAGTGGTTTATTACTCTTGATATTCAAACTTGATTTCCATTCTTTACCAAATCCCTTCTGAATACGCATATTGATAAGCATGGTTATAGTCATAGCGATGAAAGCACCGAGGCTGGCTAGCGCCATATCTTTATGTGCATCCCAAACATCTCCCTGTGTTCCCAGATATGCAATGCCCAGATCTCCGCCAAATAGAGTGGCAGCACCCCACTCAAATAGTTCGAATGTCATCGATGCGGCCATGGTGAGCAATAAGGGAAAGAAGTATGCCCAGAAACCAGTCCCATTAGCTACACGGCAATATAACTCTCTGAATGGATAAGCCAATAACAGACCATATAAAAAATGCACCATGCGGTCGAAATTATTCCTCTCCCATCCCATAGCTTCATTGAGACTAAAATTAAAGTGTGAAATCAGAAAAGCATCATAGGGGACTTCGGCATAAGTATAATGCGCCCCAATTTCATGCAGGAATATAAACACAAATATCAGGGTATAAGATACTCTTGATAGCGGAAATTTCTTGTATGACAATGCCATCAATATAACAAAAACCAGCACCAGGGCATTCTCCAGTGCCCAGTCTGCTCGGTCATAAGGAGATACTGCTAGTATTAAAAATTCAATAAAAAATATCAGCGAGAGTATTAAAAAATATTTTTTATGTGACATGTGAAATTACAGTAACAGGGTTAAATTGATAACGAGGGATTCATCATCTTCCAGAGCCTGATATTTTACAATTGCTGGTACTTTTTGAGTTCTCCATACTATGAAAGGGCCGATGATATTTATAAAAATCGGAACACCAACAATCAATAATAGAATCACTATCAACATGGTTTCAAGCACTTTATTCCCCCTACATCTCAGTCAAATATTTAAATAATAACCTGGCTGATTTTGGTGGTTTACTCAGTTCCTGTTCTTTTTTTGCATTTCTTATCAATTGTCTTACATGTTGACGGTCGAAATTCTCGAACTTGATTGCCAGCTCATTTAACAAGTCCTGATCACCAAGCAGTAGTTGATCTCTCCATTGCTCAAGCTGATGAAATGCTTTGACTTCGTCTTTATGTGGTTGCTGTAATTTATGCAGCATTGACCGTATAGATTCTTCATCCTCCTTCTGCATCAATCTGCCAATGAATTGCAGTTGTCTGTGTATCGCTCCATGCTTGAGCGTTTTTGCAGCAACAATGGCATCTCTTATTTTTTCTGAGAGTGGGATATCGACTAACTGTTTTGAAGGCAGTTCTACCAGCTGTTTACCCAACGCCTGTAGTTCATGCATTTCGCGTTTGATTTGCGATTTGCTCTTTGGCAGATCTTCTTCCAGATCATCAATGGCTCTATTTTCACCATCATTCACGGCAAGATTCTCTCTGCAATCATTTGTATCTTATTCACTATTTTTAAATGGTAATAATTCGGCTGCATTGCCTCGATATTTCTCCATCAGACCGGCTTCCCTCTTTGTGAAATCTTTAATTGCAGCAGCAAAGCCCGGATCAGAAAGCCAATGTGCTGACCAGGTTGTCACGGGTTCAAATCCACGGGCTATCTTATGTTCTCCCTGTGCCCCTGAATCAAAGCGTTGTAATTTATTAGCAATACAATATTCCAGCCCCTGATAATAACAGGCTTCGAAGTGCAGACTGTGATATTCCTCATAACAACCCCAATAACGACCATAAAAACTGTCGCCACCCACCAGGCTAAATGCAGCACCAACATAAGCACCGTCTTTCATGGCCAGTACTAACAACAACTGTTCAGGCATTGTTTCGGCAATCTGTTTAAAAAATTCCAGATTCAGATAAGGTGGATTGCCGCGTTTTAAATACGTTAATTGGTAAAACTGAAAAAAAACATCTAATTGTTGTTCTGTAATATCTTTGCCATGAATCTGCTTCAGCGTAATACCCTGCTCACTGATAAAACGCCTCTCACGTATTAGTGTTTTGCGTTTCTTTGAATTAAACGAATCAAGGTAATCCTTGAAATCCCGATAATCTTTATTCATCCATCTGAATTGAACACCTTCCCTGATGGCTATATCAGTAGATTTGAATAAGTCAGCTTCCTCCATTGTTGGGAAAAGACAATGCCAACCAGAGATATTTTCTGGCCCAGAATTTTCAGTGATATAAGCTATTATTGACTGAAAGATGACTTGCTTATCTACGCCTGCTTTAACAAAAAGTCTTTGCCCTTCGCAAGGCGTAAAGGGAATCGCTGTTAACCATTTTGGATAATATTCAAGTCCATGCTGGCGGTAGGCCTGTGCCCATTCAAAATCAAAAACATATTCCCCGTGTGAATGTGTTTTCCTGTACATAGGCATCAAGGCTATTAATTCATCCTTGTCATATACCAGACAATGCTGGGGCATCCATCCTGTTGCTTCACTGACACAGGCACTTGTTTCAAGCGCATGAAGAAATTCATGGCGAATAAAGGGATATTCAAGACCGGTGATCCTGTTCCAGTCTTCGCGGGGAATCTCGTCAATGTGATTGATCAGGGATATTTTCATCGTTGGCTTTAATGGACATATTATCTACTAGATAAACAGGGTCTAATCTGGCATGTTTAATAATAGCATCGTTAAATATAAATATTGAAAATGAACAAACCCTTCTCTCAAGCTTGCGAAAATAACAAAGACCCCATTCTTGCTGTCCTGAAACGGGTTTTCGCCAAGCCCTGTGAGGTACTGGAGATTGGCAGCGGCACAGGTCAACATGCTGTTTATTTCGCCGAATGCTTGCCTCATCTTACCTGGCAACCCTCTGATCAGACCATGCATTTGCCGGGGATTGATCTATGGATTAATGAAGCAAGACTCGAAAATATAAAATCACCTATGGCCCTGAATATTAATCAACAACCCTGGCCTGTCTCGGATATTGAAGCCGTATTTACTGCAAATACCTTACACATTATGAGCTGGGAGAATGTGCAAATATTTATTCAATCACTGGGTGAAACCATGCAAGCTGGTGCGAAGCTTTGTTGCTATGGCCCATTCAATGTTGGGGGGACTTACACCAGTGAGAGTAATGCACGTTTTGATATCTGGTTGAAAGAACAAGATCCCTTGAGTGCAATTCGTGATCTGGAGGCTGTGGTTTCACTGGCTAACGATGCCGGGATTAAGCTATTGGAAAGTATTGAATTGCCGGCAAATAATAAACTATTAGTCCTGGAAAAAACCTGAGCCCCTTATGAATTAATGACTCCCTGATAAATCAATTTAGAGACTGTTGCAGTAACACTGCTTCTTCTGATCCTGAATACTGGTTATTGAGCAATAATGCATAACTTGAGACAGCATCTTTATCTCCCAGCTGTCTTTCAATCTGTATCCCCAACCACAAACTTTTTGATGTATGCCTGTTAGATCGAAGATAACGACTCAAATAATCTCTGGCTGGCATATAGTTTCCCTGCTCATAAGATATTTCTGCCATTTGAATCAATGCGGGCCCCACCCATGGATTCCTGTTTAAGGCTTCAAGAAAATATTTTTCTGCCAGCTGAGTCTGCCCGTTTTTAAGTGCACAGGTACCTGCATTGTTGTAGGCAAGTTCTGGTGTTGCATATAATGGATTGTTCGCAGCCTGAAGAAATAATTGATCAGCTTCTTCGTATCTCTGCCTCAGGCAGAGTAATAAGCCGTAATTATTCAGAGCAGAAGAATAATCTGGAATGAGATTAATGGCTATTTTGAAATTTTCTTCTGCAACATCGTAATAACCCATCTTCTGGTGTAATACACCAAGGGCATTATATGTGGGTGGATAGTCCGGCGCAGCCTCTCTGGCGCGGTTCAATCTCTCCAGTGCTTCTTGAAAAAGACCTTCGTTCATGTAACCAATTCCCAGTTTCAGATTGGCAACTGCTACTTCAGCATCATTTGCTTGAGGGGCTTGTGAATAATCATTCACCTTGGCGTCATTTTTATAGGCAGTACGCGTTATTGCAGAGCCGACGGCACCGATGATTGCTGCAGGGCAGGCAGTCAATAATAATGGCATCAACATGAAAACGATTATGCTTAAATAACGCATGATCTAAGCTTACATCAAAATTAGATAAAGTTAAGGCACTAAGCCATTATTTAATAAGATAAATCATCTTTTTAAAAGGATGAAAATGACGGGCAAAACAGCGAAATAGTAAGAGTTGAATCAAAATCTCTATTTTTTCAATAAGGAGAAAATGTCGTTAACAGGCGACGTAGTTCCTTTAATTTAGCCTTAACACGCCCCGCATTTTCTGGACCAATCCGCACGAGAATCTTTTGGCCCGCAGAAAGTGACTCCAGTTCCGGGTTTGCAAACAGCCAAAATACCTTTGGCCGAACCAGTTCAATCGGCCCATTAACTTCAGGTGCTTTAAGCAGGTGATCGATTACCTGAATAAAACGATCATTGAAATATCGACCTGGATAACCAAGCTCTTCATAGGCTTCCTGAAACAAGGGATAGAATCTGATGTACTGAACAACCAGTTTCCTGGTATCTATGTACTCCGCCATACTCACAAAACTTTCGTAACGCTTAAAGTTTTTTTCATCTAATAATGCAGTATCCACATCCTGCTTTATTACTGTAAAAGTAGCAGGCACCCTTTGAGTAAAAACATAACGCTGCGGCAATTTCTGATTAGTCATATTATCAATCGTGACAACGAAATGGCGTATAAAAGATTCAAATGAAAATAACCCTGCTATATCAGTTAGTTGCTTGATTGAGGCTGCAATAGCATTGTCACTTTCATCTAACAGGGGCAAAGGCGCAGGTACCTCTACTTCTACAATATCAACGACGACTGGGGTATTTTCTGATGACGTTTCTGGTTCGGGTTCCTCTACAAATGCAGCGGGAGTTTCCGGTACGGGATATTTGATAGTAGATTCCCCATCGCTTTCTGGAAGATCCAGGAAACTATCAGTGCCAGTATCTATTGTAGTTTCTACAACAGATTCAGTTTCTGCTGTTTGTTGCCAGGGATAATAAGTAGCCGCAATGGCCAATGCGAAAATAATTACTACGATAAGAATTGGTTTTTTCATGTCCGTTTTTACCCTGATTTCTTCGCCAATAAAAATGTGACCCAGTTAACACTGTTCGGTTCAGCGTGAAATTCCAGCACCTTTCATCCTGCTAATTCTACCGCTTGTCCAGAATTAGTTCACTTATTAAAAATTAGTGTTAACCCTGTCACTAAAACGGTAATGCTGGACAAGAAGCCAATTCAACTATTGCGAAGCAAGTAACAGCTACAATTACGATTGCGTGACGAATGTCACAAAAAAGAACCTTTCCCGGAATAAACTACATATATTCAAATGCCCTGTCTCTTAATGGCGACGTTTTTACCCTCTAGAGATATTAACCAATCCGTAACATATTGTTTTTATTGAATATTATTGCCTGGCATAAGTCTTGCAGATATTACAGTTAGTCACTGAAAGAGAGAAATTATCATGAATAATATTGAGAACCACCTGTCTGTATTAAAAGTCAAAGGACAGCAGCTAGAAACTTTATCCGAGAATACCAGTAACCAGATTGCAGAAGCCAAATTGATTGTAGAGCAGCTACATAATATGTTGCACAGAGATGCCCTGCACAGAACGGAGCTTTTCCAGAAATATGCTCTGACCTAATGATGTCATGACCCTAATGTGGCCAGATGGTCTCCTGATCTACACCAGCAATGTGAGCTGGTAGAGGCATTAAGACGAAAACTAAGCAATATCACTTAACAGGTGTCCCTAGTATCCCCAGCCTTCTGGTAAAGACAGTGTGTGGTACACCGAAAGCCTCTTTCAACTTTATATCAAGATCCCATTTGTTCTTATATCGACTTACAAGCCAGGACTTCTTAATACCAATATGGTTCATATGATAGAAGGGTGAGACCAGGGGGAAAGACGACAAAGGCCAATCTGAACCATAAATCATTCTTTCAGTGAGCCCTGGATGTTTTATGGCTTTCGCCAGGTAACCAAGCTTATTCAACTGTGTCAGGCTGGATATATCTGTGTATAGGTTCGGAAACTCATCAAACATAGGCAGAATTCTTTCGAAGTTATCCTGACCATCAGACTCGCCAGTTGTTGCTATATGTGCAGCGATAACCGTCACACCGCATCTCAGAGGTAACTCCAGTAATCTCGGATCTGAAAATTGATCTTTGGCATTGGCAAAAGATTTTTCCATTCCAGTATGTGTCAGTAATGGTATGTTCAGCTCTGCCATCCGCTTATAAAAAGGGATGAATTTTTCGTCAGAAGGATCGATATACATGATACTTGGGATCCATTTAATCAGGACAGCTCCCCGTCTGTACACTTCTTCCAGTAACTCCAGACTATTTTCTCTGTGTGGGTTAATGCTCGCACCAAACAACAAACTTTGATATTTGGCGGTCTGTGTGGCAACGAATTCATTAGATACATGAACCTGGGTTTTATTGCGATCCAGTGTTTTTGTTTTCTCATCAATCACACCATCCAGAGCCAACACCACGGCCTGATCAACATATTTTGATTGTACTATCTTGTCACTAAGCTTTTTAACAAGAATTTGATCGCCATATTCTTCAAGTTCTTCTTCCGTCACATCCATCCAGCCTAGAAAGAAATCAAAACGAAAATTATTCCGCATCTCTTCATTAATAAAATTACCCGAACCACCAAAACCCATACCAGCCACGTGCACATGCCAGTCGATAATATGGGCTTGTTCCAGCGGGTCAGGATCCAGCACAGGCTGATAACAACCTATCAGCAACAAAAGAGTAAATGTACTGAATATCTTCATTTATATAACTCCATTCCTTGCGATTGCATTATCAATGTGCCAATAAAGATACTATTTAGTACAGGGATAATTGTTTTTTAGAATTGTTCCTGCTGCAACATCAGCAGTTTTCTCGAGTAATTCAGGTGACGTTACCAGAGCATCTGTGACTTCTCTCGCCAGTGCATGAACATCCGG
>JAIVVP010000018.1:0-4255 GCA_049189775.1 Gemmatimonadota bacterium
GATATTTTTTTATCAGAATCGTTCCTGCCGCAACATCAGCAGTTTTATCGAGTAATTCAGGTGACGTTGCCAGCCCATCTGTGACTTCTCTCGCCAGTGCATGAACATCCGGCGGGACAGGTAAACATACTCGTGGTATCTCACTATCCTCACTATGAAAGCAATCACAAGGCGTTACATACCAGGTACACATCATTCCTTGTGCGCCAGCAAATCCTTTGTCCAAAGCATGTTCACAAGCAGCCAGCAAATCATTGCCATTCGGTGTTGCAAACAGAGATGTACTTGTAAACAGCAGTACTAGACCGTAAAACAAACTATTCGTGCTTGAAGTTTTAATATTATTTTTCATTCTGTCTATTTTACCAGCCTAACGACCTGGCTAATCGCTATTCAACAAGGCACTCTGTACCTTATGCTTGGTCTTCAAGAAATCTTTATGAGAAACATAAATCAAGTCGGCAATCTTTCGCACCATATGTTCTTCCATTGAATCCAGATGTGAATCAGCATAAGCCACAGACCATAGCAACTCCACGACCTTGATTTTCTGTGCCTGTGTAAATTCACTGGCAATCAAACGAGTGAACTGATGATAATCAACCGCCTCTTTAACTTCTGCTTCGGCCAATTCGAATAAAATATGACATTCATCATCAGTGAGTTCAAATTTCTCTGTTAAGGACTTTTTTGCCGCATCGATTTCCTTATCATGTACCTGATCATCCTGATACATCATTTCGATCAATAAGGCTGCTGTCGCCAGTTTCAATTCATGTTCAAGATCACCGTTACCTTCTGGTGATATATTTTTTTCAAAAAAGCTTTTAATCGCGTTTAACATATCAATTCCTGTTAATAAATCTAACCATGATCCTGACCAAGATCGTCTGCAATTGAATCTGTAATCTCCATATATTGATCGAAGGTCTCTTTCTCTTTTACAGCATCCGCTGTCGACATGAAACGTTTGATTTCCTCAAGAGCTTCTTCTGTCCTATCTGATTTCCACAGCGTGTTAAACAGGGCAATTGAGAATTGCCCTTCGCCCGGTTCCATCAGGATTAAGCGTTCAAAAACCATTTCGGCCTCTGAAAATTTCCCATCAGTAAAATATGAGCCACCCAGCATTAACAATGCCGCATGGTTGTTTGGATCTTGTTTTAATAACTCAAGCAAGCTCATCCGTGCATCTTCGTTCTTGCCCGCTTCGACAAGCGAACGAGCGTGTTCCAGTCTTTTCTCTTTATCTGACAAGTTGTGATTTCCTGTATTAATAGTGATGAATCAATATTGCTGGAAAAGGAAAACAAGGGCAATAGAAAGACTAAAATAGTTCTATCGCACATATTCATCCCATCAGATATGATGCCTCAAAGTTAAATACAACCTGGAGTTAAAAATGGCATTGGCTATCACCTTACATCTTCTTTCCGTCGTCATTTGGGTCGGGGGCATGTTCTTTGCCTACATGGCATTACGACCAGCGGCCGGCAACCTGCTTGAACCGCCTGTCAGACAAACCCTTTGGGGGGCTGTATTCAAACGTTTTTTTGTCTGGGTCTGGATATCTATTATTACATTACTTGCTTCAGGCTTGTGGATGATATTCGCTGAACTCGGCGGCATGGCAAATATTGGTTTTCACATACATATCATGCTTGGCGTTGGCATCTTTATGATGTTGCTATTCATGCATGTCTACTTCGGCCCGTTTCGCCGCTTGCAATACGCAGTTATAGAGAGCAACTGGAAAACTGGTGGAGAAAAACTTGATCAAATTCGTGTATTAATTAAAACCAATTTAATACTAGGCTTATTAGTCATCATCATTGCAACTGCTGGACGCTTTTGGCTTTAAATTATTTTTCTTCAGTAAGTAATGTAGAAAAATAATTCGGATATTAATCATCATTGTGTTAGGGTGCGCGCATCTGGTGAATCTTGAATGTTCCCAGAGCGACATCATTATTTGTTAGTTCGCCTCACTTGTGTTGCTACTCTTAAACAGCAACCCAATCATAGAGTCCAACTGTCCCTCTTTTTTGAGAGCCAATTATTGCATGCCGCACGTACGGCAAAGCTATATCCATGCCCCGGACAGAACCCGCGAAAATACGCGCTTGTCCATCAGGAGCACAATACTTGGCCAACAACACAAGCCTTCCAATCTGGTCTTTGCTCGAAACAGCAAACAGGGTGGAAAGCATAAATATGGATTTATAAAAATAGAATGACATTTGAAACACTCGGACTATCCGAAGAATTATTACGCGCTGTGCGCGACACCGGTTATACAAGCCCAACACCGATTCAGGCAAAAGCCATCCCTGCGATATTGTCAGGCAAAGACGTGATGGGTGCAGCACAAACCGGTACCGGTAAAACTGCCGGTTTTACCTTACCCTTATTACAACTACTGAGTCATAAACCTCCAGTAAAAAATAATCGTGTCCGTGCACTGGTGATAACACCCACTCGGGAACTCGCAGCACAGGTACAGGACAGCGTCGTTACCTATGGCAAACATATTAAACTAAGTTCTGCTGTTGTGTTCGGTGGCGTCAAGATTAACCCGCAAATGATGAAGTTGCGTAGAGGTGTCGATGTGCTGGTTGCGACACCGGGTCGTCTGCTTGATCTGTATCAACAGAACGCTATCCGCTTTAATGATATTGAGATCCTGGTACTGGATGAAGCAGACCGTATGCTGGACATGGGCTTTATACACGACATTAAAAAGATCATGGCCCTGCTACCGAAACAACGACAGAACCTGATGTTTTCTGCCACCTTTTCTAATGAGATACGTCAACTCGCCAAGGGTATCATTAACAATCCAGTCGAAATTGATGTTGCCCCTCGCAACTCCACGATTGAGGCCATCACACAGAAGGTTCACCCGGTAGACAAGGCACGTAAAACAGAACTTCTCAGTCATTTAATCCGTACAGAAAACTGGCATCAGGTACTGGTATTCAGCCGCACCAAACACGGTGCTAATCGGCTGGTGAAAAAACTGTTACAAGACAAGATACACGCAGCAGCGATACATGGTAATAAAAGTCAGCCTCAACGTACCAAGGCATTGGCCGATTTCAAACAGGATAAAATTCAGGTGTTGGTTGCAACCGATATTGCAGCCAGGGGTATCGACATCGATCAACTTTCACATGTCGTCAACTTCGATTTGCCAAATGTCCCCGAAGACTACATTCACCGCATTGGTCGCACCGGCCGCGCAGGTGCCAGTGGACATGCTATCTCTTTGGTCAGTGCTGATGAGGCAAAACAACTACGAGATATAGAACGACTCATTAAAAGCAAGATAGAACGCGAAGAAATTGAAAATTTCGAGCCGGGACACGCGGTGCCTGATAGCGGCTCCATTAAACCTGCACCGTTAAAAAAACGTAGACCAAAGAAACCGAAAAATAAATATGCTCAGCGTACAGATTCAGGAAAGAGTTCTGGTGAACAACAGGCACATGGTAGAAATCGGAATCCGAAGGGGGCTGGTAAAAATAACTCAGGCAAAAGGAATAATAAATCTGGCAACCGGACTCAGCGATCAAGATCAAGTGCGACAGTTTAAAATAATCTAGCCTCTAGATTTCACGAACACGTGAATGTTGGATGTGTTGAAAAAAGAGTTTTATCAGTTGAAATATACCTGACCCCGCTCCGTTTACACTTCAGGGGCCAGTTATACAGATACGAACTTAGCGGCGTCTGCCCTTCTGGCCTTTTCGTGGTTCTTCGAATTTGACCTTCAGGAAATTACCTTCAAACGGCTTGCCATCCAGACCGGCAATAGCAGCACGTGCCTCGTGACCTTCCATTTCCAGAAAGGCAAATCCTTTACAATTGCCTGAAAACAAATCTTTTATAAGATTCATAGAACGTACCGTACCAAACTCTGAAAATAGTGCCTGCAGAGAATCTTCTGTGGTACTGGGCGGCAAACTGCCAACAAATAGTTTCTTCACTTTGAAGCTCCTGTTGTTACGTTACAGATATTACATTACAAAAAGCAAACCCCGCGAACTACGCAGGGCTTACTCAAAACACAAAACTAAAAAACGATTAGGCCGTTACGTTTTGTGCCTGTGGGCCTTTAGGTCCATCTTCCACGTCGAAATTGACCTGTTGGCCTTCGGCCAATGTACGAAAACCTTCGCTTGCGATTGCAGAGAAATGAACGAATACGTCCTTGCTGCCATCTTCCGGCTGAATGAAGCCGTAGCCTTTGGTC
>JAIVVP010000018.1:4265-14596 GCA_049189775.1 Gemmatimonadota bacterium
CAAAAACGTCAGTGCTACCACCAGCCGGAGTGATAAAGCCGAAGCCCTTGGATTCGTTAAACCATTTAACGGTTCCTGTTGCCATAATAATTACCTCATTAAGTATTAAAATTAAAAGTGTTACAAATCTTACGAGGTATTTAACAGGTGAAAACTTGAAAAGTATTTCTGACAAAAACCAGTATAGAATGTAGCGAGCGCACAGTGTAGCCGTTTTTTGACAAGAAAAACAATAGAAATCAAGGTGTCAGATATCTGAAGCAGAAGATGTGGTGAACAAAACTTCATTTCCAGTGAAAATTGTCCTGATAACAGCAACCACGCTTGCTCTCGTCGCCTGTTCACAGGAGGCATCCCTGACATTGGTAACCATCGCGGATGCCCGGCTCAACCCCGCACAGTATATAGACGCCGGGGAACCTGGTGACTCTGTTGGTGATATTCTGGTATTTGATCAGCCGTTATTGGACAAAGACATGAAAGAAATCGGCAATAATAGCGGTACCTGCGTACGCACCCGTGTCGGACACAGCTTCCAGTGCCAATGGACACTGACGTTTGAAAACGGAAGTATTCAGGTCACCGGACGCGAGTTTGACCAGGGAACCTCAACCGTCAGTATCGTCGGTGGCACAGGCAAATATTCAGGGATCTCCGGTGAAATGGAATCTACCAATAATAACGATGGGACCTTTACCCAAACATTGCATTACTGGATCAGGCATTAAGGAATGTAGTAAATCACGATCATTGTTTTCCGACGTGTTTCTCAACATCTGCTATCATGCGCCACCTGCCAGATAGCCCAATTAATAACCCCAATTAATAACTTATCCACGTGACCACTAAAGCCTTTTCCATACTGCCATTAGATCCTGAATTTCTGGCTAATCTCCAGTCACTGGAGTACACAGAAATGACACCGATACAGGCACAAAGCCTGCCTGATATTCTCAAAGGCAAAGATTTACTGGCACAGGCCAAAACCGGCAGTGGCAAAACAGCCGCATTCGCCATTGGTTTACTACAGCAACTCAAGGTACAAACCTACCAGACACAGTCGCTGGTTCTATGCCCAACCCGAGAACTGGCTGAACAGGTAAGTAATGAAATTCGTCGCCTGGCGCGTTCGATCCCGAACACCAAGCTGCTCACCTTGTGTGGCGGCAAACCGATGGCCCCACAACTGGCCTCACTGGAACGTCCCCCACATATCGTGGTCGGCACCCCGGGGAGAATATTAAAACATCTGGAAAAAGAGACTTTAAAGCTGAATGGCCTGAATGTCCTGGTGCTGGATGAAGCTGACCGCATGCTGGATATGGGCTTTTATGATGACATCATGCGTGTGATTAAAATGGTTCCTGACCGGAGACAAACCCTGTTATTTTCCGCGACCTATCCGGATCAAATAAAAAAGATTAGCAATGCAATCCAGAATAATCCCGTTGATGTTCGTGTCGAGGCCGTGCATGACAATAATAAAATCAAACAGGTTTTCTATGAAATAGAAAAAGATGAAAGAAGCAAAATACTGGTTTCCCTGTTACAGCATTATCAACCTGAATCCAGCCTGGTGTTTTGTAATCGCAAACAACAATGCCAGGAACTGGCTGATGAATTATGGCAACAGGGTTTCCATGCCCTGGCCTTACACGGCGATCTTGAACAAAGAGAACGCGACCAGGTTTTGACCCGGTTTGCCAATAAAAGCTGTTCTATATTGATTGCAACGGATGTCGCTGCACGTGGACTGGATATTAAAGACCTGGAGGCCGTGATTAACTATGAGTTATCGCCAGATCCGGAAGTCCATATTCATCGTATCGGGCGCACCGGCCGTGCGGGCAATGCAGGTCTGGCCCTGAGTTTATTCATGGCCTCTGAGGCACCCAAGGTCAACAACATAGAGGATTATCTGGGAAGTCCTCTGAACATAGATAAAACATCTACACTGATTAAAAAAGAGAACTTCAAGCTGAGCCCATCAATGGTCACCCTGTGTATCAATGGTGGACGCAGAGAAAAGATCCGTGCCGGCGATATACTGGGTGCATTAACTGCAAATACTGATCTCCCGGGCAAGCAAATCGGCAAGATTGATATCTTTGATATCATTGCTTATGTCGCAGTAGAACAGGCAATTGCCAAACAAGCACTAAAGATTCTCACTGAAGGGAAAATCAAAGGTCGTCGATTCAGAATACGTAAACTACGCTAATTATGTGCCCTGACAGGATCATTAGAACAGATGTTCTGATTATCGGTGCCAGTGCAGCGGGTTTAATGTGTGCTATTGAGGCGGGAAAACGCGGTCGCAAAGTCATGGTCCTGGATCATGCCAATAAGCCCGGCAAAAAAATTCTCATGTCTGGTGGTGGTCGTTGTAACTTTACCAATCAGGATATCAGTGCCAGCAATTTCATTTCTCACAATCCCCATTTTTGCAAATCAGCATTAAGCCGCTACACACAGTGGGATTTCATTGCCATGGTTGATGATCATCAGATCTCCTACCATGAACGCGATCTTGGCAAATTATTTTGTGATGACAGTGCCAAAGATATTTTGAATATGCTGCTTGCAGAGTGTGACAAGGCAAATATTGATATTCGACTTAACTGCGACATTAAAGATATCAATAAAATAAACGATAGTACATTTGTTATTAGTACAGCATCAGGTAATTTTCAAACATCGTCCCTGGTGATGGCCTGTGGCGGTTTATCGATTCCAAAGATGTGTGCCAGCCCTCTGGGCTATAAAGTTGCAGAACAGTTTGATCATCACATCTGGCCAACCACTGCAGGCCTCGTGCCTTTTACCTTGCAGCCTGATGACAAGGAAAGGTTTGCAAAACTATCAGGTATCGCCGTTGCAAGTATCGTCAGTAATGACCGTATTCAGTTTAAAGAGAATATACTTTTCACACATCGAGGTTTGAGTGGCCCAGCCATCCTGCAAATTTCCTCATACTGGAAACCGGGTGAAAGTATCAATATTAATCTGTTACCGGATATTGATATCGCAGACCTCCTAAAGACACGAAAATCGGAACAACCAAACACGAGATTAAAGACAATTTTAGGAGAACTCTTGCCTAAACGTGTCCTGCTAACGTTTTTAGGACAAGAAACTGTGGATGAACCCTTACAAATAATTTCACATGAGCGTATTAGAGAGATCGCAGCACAACTACAGCAGTGGCAGATCAAACCCAACGGCACGGAAGGCTATCGCACAGCAGAAGTCACTCTTGGCGGCGTTGACTGTAACGAGCTGTCTTCCAAAACCATGGAATCTAATAAAGTCCCGGGTCTGTATTTTATTGGAGAAGTCGTTGATGTCACGGGTTGGCTGGGCGGATATAACTTTCAGTGGGCCTGGTCGTCAGGATGGTGCGCGGGTCAGATTGTCTGATTCTTTTTTATGCCTTCAAACGGTAACCTGTTTTAAAAATCCACCATATTGTAACCAGACACAAAAGCATAAAGCCCAGAGTCATCCCCAGACTGATACCAATACTGACATCGGAGACACCATAAAAGCTCCAACGGAAACCACTGATCAAATAGACCACGGGGTTAAACAAGGTGATCTTTTGCCATAAAGGCGGCAGCATGTTGATGGAATAAAAACTGCCGCCGAGAAAGGTCAGTGGCGTGATAATCATCATTGGCACGATTTGCAGTTTCTCAAAATTATCTGCCCAGAGTCCCAGTATAAAACCGAACAAACTGAAGGTTAATGCAGTAAGTACGAGAAATCCGAACATATAAAAAGGATGCAGAACCTGGTAATCAACAAACAAATGTGCGGTCAGAAGAATCAGCAAACCCAGGATCACTGACTTGGTCGCCGCCGCACCGACATAGCCAATCAGGATTTCGATATACGAAATCGGTGCCGACAGGATTTCATAGATGGTTCCGGTAAATTTTGGCATATAAATACCAAATGATGCGTTCGAAACACTTTCATTCAATAATGACAACATGATCAAACCGGGAATAATAAATGCACCGTAGCTAATCCCGTCTATCTCGCCCATACGCGATCCAATGGCTGCACCAAAAACCACAAAATAAAGCGAAGTTGATAGTACAGGTGAGACGATGCTCTGCAATAAGGTGCGAAAAGTACGCGCCATTTCGAATAAATAAATGGCCTTGATTGCGTAAATATTCATTATTTATTTCCCACCAGGCTGACAAAGATCTCTTCCAGAGAACTCTCACTGGAATGAATATCCTTAAAATCTATACCATGATCATTGAGTTGTCGCAGAAGTAAGGCGATATCTGTATGTTCGTGTTGGCTATCAAAGGTATAAACCAGCTCATTACCATCAGCGGCAAGTTCCAGTGGATGTCCAGTAAGTTCATCAGGTATCGTGGACAGTGGGTTTTGCAAGTGCAGGGTCAATTGTTTCTTTCCGAGCTTCTTCATCAACTCGGTTTTGTTTTCAACAATGATGATCTCGCCCTGATTGATGATGCCGATACGGTCAGCCATTTCTTCGGCTTCTTCTATATAGTGTGTCGTCAGGATAATAGTTACACCACTTTCACGTAATCCTCTGACCATGTCCCACATATCACGTCGCAGCTCGACATCAACACCCGCAGTCGGCTCATCAAGGAATAAAATACTGGGTTCATGGGAAAGTGCCTTGGCGATCATGACCCGACGTTTCATGCCGCCCGAGAGTGTCATAATCGTTGAATCCCGCTTATCCCATAACGAGAGATCCTTCAGTATCTTCTCGATTAAATCGTGATTCTTCGGTTTGCCATACAAGCCACGGCTAAAATTTACCGTATGCCATACACTTTCGAACATCTCTGTCGAGATCTCCTGTGGCACCAGACCGATCTTCGAACGTGCTTCACGAAAATCAGAAATAATATTGTGTCCATCTGCAATAATCTCTCCCTGACTCGGATTAATAATGCCGCAGATAATACTGATCAACGTCGTTTTGCCCGCCCCATTGGGACCAAGCAAGGCAAATATCTCTCCACGATTGATTTCCAGATCGATGTTTTTTAACGCCTGAAAACCTGAAGCGTAAGTCTTGCTCAGGCCTTTAATTGAAATTATTGACTGCATGAAATACCTTGCTGATGAGATTTCCTGTGCCGGCAATTGTATGCTGAATTTACTAAAATGACATTCCGGGAAATTGCTCAAGTCCATATAACATCCGTACCCAATATCATGTATTATTTGCAGTTCACGGTGGTACAAACCAAACGGTGTATGAAGGTGAGACTATGAATTTTTCAAGAGAACAGGTCGATGAAATCGGTATACTGGTTCGCTACAATCTGGAAACCACACAGCAAGGCATCAAGGTACATTCAAGTGCAGGCGAGGAACACATAGAAGCAGTCAGACGCCTGTACGAAAAAGGTCTGGTCACACAAATAGACGGTGGCTATCTGACCGACCTTGGCAGAAGTGCTGCCGAACACGCACAGGCACTTATACTCATGCTGGCTCCTCATCATCAAACTACGGCGAGTTAGTAGTAGCCTTAGACACCTCGAGTTATTACATTAGAGTCAAACCACTTTCATTGACTCTTAAAATATTTTGAACTATACCTTACAGCTGTACAGGCAAACTTCATGGTAAGTTCTGGAATTTTCCACCTTAAACCATAGCAATTCCTGGCTTTACTACCAATAAACAGGGAGGGGGGAATCATGGCAATTTGTCCAGTTGCAAATTCAGTAGGGTGTGAAAAATGCGCAGTAGTGAATGTCTGCTTCCTGAAAACCGTACTCGGTAATTATGGTGAGGAAGAGCCAAAACCAGGTTCTGAATCGACTACGATTAACGTCAAAGACGACCCATCCCCACCAGATTCATAAACATTTAATAAGCATTCCTGATTTATTGATTAACTTCATTACCGACCCTGTGCCAATCAATATTCCTGGTCAGATACGTGGTGCCAATCAACATTTCTCGTGAGGTACATGGCCAGGCCTGATATGACAAACAATCCAATACTACCAAAAAGCAGAGCAAAGGCTTCTGAGCGAAGCGTTACAAAAAGATAAGTTTACAGGCACGATAAAATAAGCAATATTAAAACTGATATGTTCGGCAAGAGATAATAGTAATAAATCGTGAATTCAATTTATAAGTGCAACTCAATCAGGTCGCACGAACGGCCTGCAAATGACAAGCTCCTTTCGTTGATCCAGTCCCTTGAGACCAGCGCTGATTTTGATCATCCCGTGGATCAGTTTGAGATCGTCGAGACGCATATCTCCTATATCCTGCTCACTGGTCCGTATGCCTATAAGTTCAAGAAACCTGTTGATCTTGGCTTTCTGGATTTCAGCAACCTGAACAAGCGAAAGCGCTATTGCGAGGAGGAATTACGTCTGAATCGCCGGCATGCTGCAGAACTTTACCAGGATGTGATCACGATCACTGGTGATTACTCATCACCAGTGATCAATGGCGAAGGTCCGATACTGGAATACGCCGTTAAGATAGTCCAATTCGACCGAAGCCTGGAACTGGACAAGTTGATTGTCAAAGAGGGTTTGACACCGACACTGATCGACAAACTGGCCACTGTCATTGCCGCATTTCATAACGAAGCCGAGGTGGCCGATGAAAAAAGTGATGCGGGGTCTATAGCTTACATCTGGCATCCCGTAGCGGAGAACTTTTCCCAGATCAAGGCACGCTTGCAAAACGATCGTCTCTACAGTGAGCGGCTGGAGTTACTTGCGCAGTGGTCGGAGGCTGAATTTAATAAACTTAGACATGCCTTTGAGATGCGCAAGATACAAGGGTCTATCCGTGAATGTCATGGTGATATGCATCTCGGTAATATTGTTCTGATTAACAATGAACCCGTAATCTTTGACTGTATAGAATTTTCAGAGGATCTACGTTGGATCGATGTGATCAATGACATCGCCTTTCTGGTCATGGATCTGGATGAACACGATTGTCCGGAATTATCCTACCGTTTATTAAATGCCTACCTTGAACACACCGGGGATTATGCCGGATTGAATGTGTTACGTTTTTATCTTGTCTATCGTGCCATGGTAAGGGCCAAGGTGGCATGCATCCGCCTCGAACAGGAACATCATGACAAACAGTCACAGTCTGATTATCAGCATTATATTGATATGGCGTGCGCCTATACGGAACAAAAACATGCCGTGTTGTTCATGACTTATGGTGTGTCCAGTTCCGGTAAGTCGACCGTGAGCCAATTATTACTGGAACGATGGGGTGCGGTCCGGATCCGATCAGATCTGGAAAGAAAAAAATTACATGGTCTGGCTGCTGATACAAAAACTGGATCCCCGATCGGTGGTGGATTATATTCACCTGAAAACACACAACGCACTTATTATAAATTAAGTGGCTTATCTATCGATCTCCTTAATGCCGGTTATTCTGTAATTGTTGATGCGACATTTTTGCAAGCCTCTTATCGTCGTGATTTCATCAAGCTAGCTTATGCTTGCAACGTGCCCTTCGTGATCCTGCATTGCCGTGCCAGTGAGGAGCGATTGAAAAAACGTATTCAGCTACGTCATATAAAAGGTGATAATGCGTCAGAAGCGAATATAAACGTATTGGCACATCAGTTAAAAACACTGGAACCGCTGAACGATGATGAAAAACAATTCAGTGTCACTATCGATACGGATCAGGAACTGGATATCAATACCATACTTACTACGATTGAAAGCAAACTTAAAAAATGGTAATTCGTGATGGGGCAGAAGAAAATAAGATCGAGTCACTGGCCATGCCACTACTCGGTACGAGTTATGGAAAACTAAAGGAAAGGGGGCATCATGCAATTGCTACAAGACTCACTAATTCAAAACCGACAAGAACACCTGAAAAAATACTCATATATCAAATACTTACCCAATTTCCAGCCGGACAATCACAAACAAGAGACAAACCTGAATCATCTGCCATTAGTTGTTTATAAAATAACAATAATTTCATCTCTTAATTAATTACAAGGGAAGGTATATGCTCATTAACTATCTTCATGCCCCACCCCCATCGCGCATCAACGATAGCATTATGCACCTGGAATTAGCTAAAACTATTTGTTCTTTAATAAATCCTTCAGGTTGGCAAATGGCCTGGCGGTTGCGCGCTCTCGTTCAAGTTCATTACTTGCACTAATCGTCGAATTATCAGCATCAAGATATTTTGCATGCTCATGATCATGGCAATAGACACATAATAATTCCCAATTACTGCCATCGGGTGGATTATAGTCGTGGTTGTGATCTTTGTGATGAACCGTGAGCTCGATGATATTTTCCCGGTTGAATTCCCGTTTACATTTCCCACATATCCAGGGATACATCTTCAGTGCTTTATCGCGATAAGAGTGGCCCCTTACCTCCGCATTTTTCCTTGATTCAGCAATGACCTTGTCTAACTTGTCCATGATATTTTCAGTGTATAGACCCGCACGGGTATTATTCAAGTTAATTTAGCTGGCTAATTTAACTGGGTATTGCCCAAAATATAATTCTCGGGAATATCAACATAGGAAACAACCTCGCCCCCATATTCTTCAACAAAATCACTTGCTGACTGTTCCTGCTTGAACGGTATAACTTCCATTTGTCCCATGCCGCCACGTTGTTTGCTGTTGATGACATACCAGGCTGATTTTGCATGGATCCAGCTGTTAATGTGTTTTTCAGGATGGTTCCACTCTGCTTCATCCATAGCAGTGACAAAAAATGCGGCAATATTATTGGGTTCATCTGGTAGTAGTGTAAATGCCACCGCATCACGTGCAGACGTGAACCAGACTGCGTTTTCCTTGTTGGTTAACAAAATTTGTCCCTTGGGACCTGTATGATCTTCAACAATCATATTGCAATAATAACCAGTATCGTCCCGAGTCACGGCCTGTGGTTCATAAACATGCCTGGAAGATGAATTCTCACAGGCAAGCAGGAAGAATATTAATAAAATACAGAAACAATTTTTATTTATCATCAATATTCAAACTTCTCTTTTTTGGAAAATATAAATACTTAACATAAGTGGAACCAGTAACCATAGAAGCAGGGTCATGATCAATGTTAATGGTGCTAATAGATCCGTTTGAGCAACACCAGACATGCCTGAAACCAGGGTAGCAAGTTCTGAGCCTGTGAGATTGAATAGTCGATACACATCAGCAGGATTAAACAATATGAGTAAAGCCAGTAGTTTTGATTGAATGACATGACTTTTATCAGCCAGCAACATCCCGAGTAATATCAGGTCATAAAAAACAACAATAAATAACCAAAGGCCTAAAGAGATCCCTGTTGCAGTAGAACGTTGTTGTACAACAACACTAACCAGATAGCCCAGGGCAATGAAGATAGCTCCCAGAAGAAGTGAACTAGCCATCATCAAAAAATAATCCTGCCACTCCTGAGCAGTACCAACACCGTCAAATGCAAAATAAAGTGCGACAACGCCATAACCCAGCAGGATTGCGATGGCAAGAATAGAAAGATGTCCCAGGAATTTACCGATAATGATCTGCCAACGGCGTACAGGATAGGTCAGTAATAATAATAACGTACCACGTTCGTACTCGCCCACTATGCTATCGAATGCCAGCATCAATGCGATCAAGGGAATGAGATAGATACTGAGACTGGTCAGGCTGACCATGGTAACGCTTAATAAACTGGCTTTTGTTATGCCAACAGGCGTTGAGCCCAACAGAGTGAGTGATACTGCAAGAACTGATAACAATAAAATACTTGCTACAACCCAGCGATTACGTATGCCCTCCTGAATCTCGGCCAGTGCCATGACTAATATTGATTTCACAGGTCGCTTTCCTCACCGGCAAAATGAATATAGAGATCATCCAGGCGCGGGGGAAGGATTTCAATATCGGTTACTCCCGATGGAATCCGGGAAAGATTTTTCAAGACATGCAGTTTTTCGTCCTGATGACAATCAAATTCTATACAATGATCATTGAATTTTCGGAAAGGGGTTTTGGCTTCAAGAGAATCACTCACGATCGATGTTTGTCCGGTTACAGTAGATACACGGATCTGGACAGGCAAATTGGCGGCTGCGCGTAGTTCATCAAGTGTGCCATGTATCACCAGACGACCACGTTTTAATATGGCGATACGATCTATCCTTGTTTCTATTTCAGAAAGTGCATGTGACGAGATAAGTATTGTTGTTCCCGTTGATTTGCAATCCTCAATGATATTGTAAAACTTTTTGCGTAGTGATGGGTCCAGCCCTGATGTAGGTTCTTCCTGTATTATAAGTTCAGGCTC
>JAIVVP010000019.1:0-13983 GCA_049189775.1 Gemmatimonadota bacterium
CCACTTCGGTCAAATCACCCAGTGCCACCAGCCTCATCACGTCGATGACTGTCTAATAGAAATGCGGAAGCTTTTTCATATTCCCCAGACAAGTCTGCAAAGTTCTGTTCCCCGTCACCCATCGCAATCGCCTTAAAATACGGGTGATCAAATTGCTCACAGAATTCCCCTGACTCATTTCCATGGAATTGTAATCGGTCAAGCGTGCAGTTACTCAGTACATCATTAACTTCCTGTGCCTGAGCATTCATAAAAAGCCCAACAACCGTAATAAATGGAGGTAATCCAACGATTATTTCATGGGCTTGCTGGATGCTGATATTCCTGGGACTCGGTGGGTAAAATACAATCCCAAGCGCATCAACACCCTGTTCTATGCACATCAGTGCATCGTCAAGGGTAGTAATACCGCAAATTTTAATTCGAGTCGTCATATTAATATAATGCCAGATCTTGTCGCTGGCAGCTGAAACTCATCAGGATAATTTACTTGTGTCAAATATAAACCATCGGGTTTTGCAGTGACACCACCCGCACGCCTGTCTTTGGCCATAAGAACATCATTACACCAGGAGATTTCTCGTTCACCAGCACCTATTGCCATTAACACACCCACAATATTACGCACCATATGATGCAAAAATGCATTCGCTTCAATTTCAAACATCACATAATCATCAATTCTTGTAATATCCAGCCTTTTGACATTGCGAACGGGGCTATTCGCCTGACAAGCCACGGTTCTAAATGAAGTGAAATCATGCTGCCCAACTAAAGAATTCGCAGCCAATTGCATCCTGTTTTCATCCAGGTCTTGTCTCTCCCATGTCACCCTGCCATGATTTACACCCGGCTTAGCCTTCCTGTTTAAAATAATATATCTATACGTTCTCGATGTAGCTGAGAAACGGGCGTGAAAATCATCGTCGACCTGTTTGGCCCAGAGGATACTGATGTCATTGGGGAGATTCACATTACTGCCAGCGATCCAGGAATACATTTTACGATCGATGTCTGTCTCAAAATGTACAACCTGATGCAAGGCATGAACACCAGTATCGGTTCTACCAGCACAAAATACTTTTATTTCTTGATCCGCTATTTTTGATAACGCATTTTCTACATGTTGCTGGATACTATTTGGAATGGCCTGGCGCTGCCATCCAAAATAAGAGGTTCCGCAGTATTCAATACCAAGCGCTATTTTCATTCATTAACACCGAAGAAATAGAAGCAAAAACAGGAATACCACATTGTAGTATTCCTGTTTAACGATTAGATAGTTTTTGCAAAAAAGAAGAGCTAGTTTATTTGCCCGATTAATTCTTCGGCTTGCTTACGATATTGCTCACTTCCTTGCGCTATGATCTCATCAAGAATAGTTTTTGCATTCTCATTGTCGCCTAATTCAATATAAGCCTTTGCGAGATCAAGTTGGCTGGCCATTTCGTCATCTTCTGTCTGTTCTTCAACGTTCAATGACCTGGGAACTATAAATGTCTTATCTTCATCATCGTCGTCGTCATCGTCTTCTGCCGTGCTCATTGCTCGCGCCCTTGTAGGAGACATTTGAACAGTAGACTCCATGTCTACAGCAGGACTCTCATCCTCTTCTGTCATGGTGAGCGGTTCTTTGCTTGCAGGAGACATTTCAACAGTAGAATTTATATCCATATCTAAATTGGCTGGTTCATTTGCATCTACTGTTCCAATATCAAAATCAAGATCACCAGTATCGTCACCAAGAGCCATCAATGCATCGGCTTCATCACCTGTTCCAGCAGCAAGTTCATCTTCAAGGCTTATCTCAGGAGATTCCGTACCTAAATCGAGATCAATTTCACCAGATGTACCAGTGTCTATATCAACGCCTGCATCAACATCTTCACTTGCTGCCGTTGTTACATCAAGTAGATCACCTTCGCCTTCGCCTTCAGACTCAAAATTAATTGTTGAAGTTACATCGAGCAAATCTTCATCAGCAGCAGAACTGTCGTCTAAAGACATATCAAGTTCAATGGAACCACCGCCTGAACTTTCTCCAAGGGACATATCAAGCTCATTGGAATCTTCACTGGCCTCTTCACTGACCTGGGCAATTGATACATCGAGTATGTCTTCGTCACCTCCGACAGAGGCATCTTCAAATGAAATATCCAGTTCATTGGAATCTTCACTGGCCTCTTCACTGACCTGGGCAATTGATACATCCAGGACATCTTCTCCATCTTCACCGGAGGTATCACCAAATGAGATGTCTAGTTCATTCGAATCATCTGTTTGCTGTTCAGTAGATATAGACGTTTCACCAGCATCCAGGTCGATTGAAACTTCATCCAGGGACATATCAAGTCCTTCAGACTCTTCCGCACCTGATTGCTCTGCTACTTCATCTAGATTAATCGATGCCGTTATATCAAGGATTTCATCTGCATCATCTTCCTGAGCCTGTTGTAGTTTCTGTACATCTCTGACATCCATTTTGCCAGTATCATCCAATAGCTCCATGGCCTCTGCTTTTGGTATACTGAGCGTGTCATCCATATCCAGGTTTTCACTAGATTGTGTTACTTCTGTGGATGAATCAGCAGTTGCCGTGATATCCAGCATATTCTCGTCAGATTCTCCTCCACCAATATCGAAATCCATATCAGCTTCAGAACCATCCTCTGCGATATTAAGAACATTATCCCCAGTACCAGTAGTGTCTAATTCTTCAGCCTCAGCCTCATCCTCACCTGCAACAGGTGTTTCAAACAGGGCCCTGCTTGGAGACATCTCCTGCCACATGACTGTTGCCGTGTCCCAATACTCACCCTCGCCACCTGTCTTTTCATGAATGACCCTGGCAGCATCTTCGTATGATTTTTTATTTCCAGCGGCATAGAAAACTTCCAGTAATTTACTATGAAAACCCAGATTTTCTGGATCATCTTCCAATGCCTTTCTTACGAATGTTTCAGCTTCATTAAAGTGTTCGTACGCAAGGAAGACATTAACTTCTTCCATAGGATCTTCTTCAGGTATTTCCGGAGCACTCGCTTGAGGGACTTTGACTGTAACTGCCGGGACGTCAAATGCGTCAGGTTCAGCATCTTTTGATTCAGCGCCGAGAAAAACAGTTTTTTCCTCGTCACCTGATCCTTCGTCTGCTGAAACTTTGTCTGCTGAAGCTTTGTCTGGTGAATCATCGCCTGGCAATATGGTCTCTTCTTCGCTGCCTTGAATCATCGTGACTGATTCTGAGTCGACTCCATCATCAAAATCAGGAAAATCTTCTTCTGGCAACTCAATAACCGTTGCCTTTCCACCACGCCGTTTGGAGACGAAAATCATCAGAAAAGCCAGCAATAACAGTCCACCAACGACACCTCCAACGATCATCAGGTTAGCTTTTGCTTTTTCAAGCATACCCATACCCATGTCTATCAGACCGGACAACGCACCCGGTCCCTGGTCATCGGCAAAAACGACTTCCTCAATCACCTCATCTTCTGCAGCCTCTGCTTCCATTTCTTCCTCGGCAACTTCTTCTTCCTCAACAAACTCTTCTTCTACCTCTTCTTCAGCCATAGCTTCATCTGTTATGGCTTCAGCGCTTTCTTGTTCAGCAGCCGCTATCATGATTTGTTCCTGCATGGCAGCGAGCTCATCTTCCTTAAGCACGATGAGGCGTTTCAAATCATCGATAATGCCCTCGGTTTCAGTCAGCTTGTCCTTAAGCTCTGCATTTTCCAGAAACAGCGCTTCAATAGATTCATTTGCCAGTGCCAATTCATTATTCAGGGCAGCGGCATCAACCCCTGTTGATCCTGCAGTGCTCTGGTCACTAGCCTGGTCAGTCTCAGAGATAAGCCTTAATTCTGCTTCACCTGCATCCTCAACTACTTCCGGTTCTGCAACTACCTCTGCTTCACCTGTACTGTAAGCACCTGAAGTTTCTGGTTGCTGACTCACACTGGATGCAATATGACCTCTGTACTCGTCCCACAAGGCATGTTGACTGTTCACCTGGGCCATTACATCTGCTCGATCCACAGAATCGATTTCTGTTGCATCTGGAATCTGCAGGATGGCACCACGTTTAAGACCATTAATATTATTTTCAATAAATGCATCAGGGTTGGCATTCAAGATGGCAAGCATCATTTGCTGGATACTGACTGATGAATCAGGTCTTGCTGCCTCGGCAATTGACCACAGGGTATCTCCAGTAACTGCGGGACCATAGTCCCCGCTGCCAGCATAATTTATCGTTGCAGGTTCTGTGTATGAAGTAGTTGGTTCATAGCTTGGGGGTTCATAGCTTGGTGTCACAGGGGCTGGTTGGCTGATCCTTGTTTTTCCAGGTTCATAATCAAGGTCATAAACAACTTGATGATCGTCTGCATCTATTCCTACGACTGGTGTCTCAGGATGTATGACAGCTCTTTTTCTACTACCGGGCACGGTGTAGGTAGGTGGATCAAGTAAAACTGTATATTCTCTGTAGAGTCTGCCTTTAGACCAGTTTATCTCCAGTAAAAAATTAAGAAATGGTTCTCGAATTGCCTCGCTACTGCTAATCCTGATGTAATCAGAACCACTCTCGGTTTCTTCTACTCTAAAACGCAGCTTGGTAAGTAAAAAAGTCCGTTGAATACCTGCCCGCTCAAATGCTTCTTGATCGGCGAGGGAAATCTTTAAACTATCAAGTTCGTCTGCAGTGGCTGAGAGTAATTCAACCCTTGCTTTAAATGGCTGGTTTAATGCAGATTGAAGTTTGAGCTTGCCCAAACCCAAAGCATTCGCAACTGTCGGCGCTACCAGTGCCAACAAAACCAACAGTATTCTAAATTTCATCCGGTATGTCCCTGCCTCTGTATTATTTTTTTGCCCTGAACCAAAGTTTATTGATTCATCTAGGGTTTTGGATCTATTAATAACGAATAACTTCGTTGTATATGGCCAGTCGACCAACGCATGTCCAGAATAAAACTCAGTGCAGGCTCGCGTAAGGCACCTTTGCTGCTAATCTTTAAATAAGGCTGATTCCCCTCATTTTCGATAATCTCAACCTTCAAATTATGCCAGGCTCTTCTACCTGATGCCTGTTCATCGGGGTGTTTAATACTTAACTTTAATTCAGCGAGCTCGTTTTCTGTCGAGAAAACCAAAGGAATAACCGCATTAAGCCTTTGATTTAAATGTGATTTTAGTTCCAGCTCACCTAGCGCCAATGCCTGTGCCACAGGCTGAAACCCTGCAAAAAACAAAATAAAGGCTAATAATAAATTTCGTATGTTCATTAGCTTGAAAAATATCCTGTTTATAAAAACGTTTATTTTCAACAAGTTGCATCATATTTTGTTGGAAGATATGCTCTGTTCACATGTCCTCCAACGCAAGATTGTTACGGAAAAACGCAGTCGTTTGTGCTACTTACAACCTGCGAATGTCCTTTACAATTGCCCCTTAACTATAGCTTACAAATAGTCTTTTACCAAAATTTCAGCTATTTGAACACTATTTAATGCAGCACCTTTACGAACATTGTCGGAAACTACCCAGAGATTAATGCCTCGAGGGTGTGAAATGTCTTCTCGAATTCGTCCAACAAAGACCGGATCAGTACCAGCAGCCTCACTTACAGCCGTTGGGTAGCCGCCATCCCTGTGCTCATCGACCACTTTTATACCAGGTTTTTTGCCGAGTAATTTTTTTACGTCCTCTGCCGATAGTTTCTTACTGGTTTCGATATGAATCGCTTCTGAATGCCCAAAAAATACGGGGATCCTGACCGCAGTCGGGTTCACCTGGATAGCATCATCCTCAAATATTTTTCTGGTTTCCCAGACCATCTTCATTTCTTCCTTGGTATAGCCATTGTCCTGGAAGTCGTCGATCTGAGGTATGGCATTGAAGGCAATCTGTTTTGGATATACCTCACAAACTGCAGGTCGACCATTCAACAGTTCGGCAGTCTGCTTTGCCAGTTCTTCTATTGCTTCTTTACCCGTTCCGGACACTGCCTGGTAGGTACACACATTGATTCGCTCAATAGTTGCGGCATCATGGATTGGCTTCAGTGCTACCAACATTTGAATCGTGGAACAATTTGGATTGGCAATGATTCCCCTGTTTTTGTAATCAGCAATGGCATGAGGGTTGACCTCAGGCACAACCAGGGGAATATCGTCGACGTAACGAAACTCGGAGGTATTATCCACCACCACACAGCCAGCTTCTGCTGCACGTGGAGCATGAATTTTTGATACAGACGCACCCGGAGAAAAAAGTCCAATATCAACGCCCTTGAAATCAAATTTTTCCAACTCTTCAACCACAACAGTCTTGCCATTGAAACGAATAGTTGAACCAGCAGAACGACTGCTGGCAAGTGCATAAATATTTTCCACAGGAAAATTACGCTCTTGTAATATAGACAACATGGTTTCACCAACTGCACCGGTAGCCCCAACAACTGCAACATTAAATTTCTTACTCATTAATTCATTACCTAAAAATATCTAAAATCCAAATCGACTTCATCAAAGTGCAGCAACAACTGCATCACCCATTTCACTGGTGGATACCTTTGTCATACCTTCAGAAATTATATCCGCTGTCCTCAAACCACTTGCCAGCACTTTCTGTACTGCCTGTTCTACTCGATCAGCCTGAGCTACCTCTGCCAGTGAATACCTCAACATCATGGCTGTCGAAATTATTGTTGCCAGTGGATTGGCAATATTCTGTCCTGCAATGTCGGGGGCAGAACCATGAATAGGCTCATACATACCCTGACCTTCAGCATTCAATGAGGCAGAAGGCAACATACCGATCGACCCCGTTAACATGGAAGCCAGATCAGATAAAATATCGCCAAACATATTGGTCGTGACGATGACATCGAACTGCCCGGGATCTCGCACCAGTTGCATGGCCGCATTATCCACATACATATGTTCCAGACTGACCTCTGGATAGTCCTTTGCCACACGAGTCACAACTTCACGCCAGAGTTCGGTCGCCTCCAGCACATTTGCCTTATCTACCGAACACACTTTTTTATTTCTTTTCATGGCCACACCAAATGCAGTGTGCGCAATTCTTTCAATCTCGGATTCCTTATAGACCAGCGTATTAAAACCCTCGCGCTGTCCATCATCCAGAGTTCTGATGCCACGTGGTTGTCCAAAATAGATACCGCCGGTTAATTCACGCACGATCATAATATCCAGTGCGCCAATTACTTCCGGTTTTAAAGACGAAGCCCCTGCGAGTTCCTTGTAGAGAATGGCAGGTCTCAGGTTGGCATACAGATCAAGACCTGCACGGATTGCCAACAGGCCCCGTTCAGGCCTTAAAGAGCGCTCAATCTTGTCCCATTTTGGGCCACCCACCGCGCCTAATAAAACCGCATCGGATTGTTTCCCCAGGGCAAGCGTTTCATCAGGTAGCGGCACACCTGTCTCATCAATAGCACTGCCACCGATCAAACCCTGTTCAGTGCTTATCTCAAGACCATGATCCTCTGCCAGTGCCTTCAGCACTTTTTCCGCTTCCGTCACTATTTCCGGACCAATTCCATCCCCGGGAAGTATTAATACGCTTTTACTCACATCAAATACCTATTGTTAGATTATGTCTCCTGCGCAATGTAATAACGCAGCGCAACAAAAGGTGGCAAAGGATACATCAAGTTGCTGGATTGTTCATCAAGTCTCTGATGGTTAACCACGCGGCAAACATAATCAGCAGGCCCCCTGTCCACTCCCGTAGGGTGAGAATTTCTTCGGTCAGCAATGCCGCTGAAACAGCACCGGCAAAAACCTCAAATAACATAATCGCTGCCGAACGATGTACAGGCAGATGCGTCACTCCATAAAGCGCTGTATATGTCATCAGGACCATACCTACAGAGCCTACCAAAAGAGCAAGTGCCAGTGATGCCCCACTAAACTCAGGCGGTGAAGCCTGACTCAGGAGAAGTCCGACGATGGTAAGCACCAGAACGCCGATCCATGCCGATCCCATCTTCAAGATAATTGGCACATCTCCAATCTTTCTGACCACAACATTATGCGCAGCAAACGCTATCCCGGAGGAAACTGCGAGTAGATCAACCTGAGAGAACTGCAAAAACGTGTTGCTTTCTGATGGCCATAAAATCACCAGTGCTCCAATGAAAGAAATGAGTAGCGACACTCTGGCCATGATCGAAAGGCGTTCATGTAAAAATATGAAACCGAATATCAGCGTCCAGATTGGAGATAGATAAAACAACAACAATACTCTAACCACATGCCCTTCGAGCATGGCCAGTATAAAAGACAGATTGGTCCAACCGGCAAACAGACCTAATAAGACAAAAGGTAGACCATGTGAACGCAGACCCTGTTTCTGTCTCCAGAAATATGGCCACAGTGGCATAAACGCTGACACATAGATGATCAGCGTTGCCCATAGACCTGGTAGTCCCAGGCCTTCCAGTACCCTGAGTGGATACCAGAATATTCCCCATAGGGTGGCGGCAATCAGGCAACTGATAACTGGTAGCAGTGTTGAATTATTTTTAGTCGACATATTCCCAAACACCTTGATTAGCCTATACTACGCACCCCTTAGGAAATTACCCTTTGGGGAAGCACCCTTTGGGCGTGCTTTTAAAATTCCGTACGTCGAACCATAGCAATGAACCATTAACTGATGAACCCTGGCCTTAAAAAATTACACCCCTACCCCTTTGAGAAGCTTACACAGCTGAAGCAAACAATTGTGCAGGAAATATCTGTTATTTCAGATAAGGCACATATCGATCTATCCATCGGCGAACCCAAGCACACAACTCCAGGATTAATTCTGGATGAGCTACAAAAACAGCTACCAGAAGCAGCATCATACCCGACAACACGTGGTATCGATGAACTAAGACAAGCCATCGCAGACTGGTTGGTCAAAAGATTCAAGCTGCCTGCTGGTAGTATCACTGCCGAACAAAATGTCCTGCCAGTCAATGGTACGCGAGAAGCACTGTTTGCCTTTGCCCAATGTGTCATTGACGCCACACAGAAACAGGCCAAAGTAAGCGATACACCCGTTGTCATATCTCCCAATCCTTTCTATCAGATATACGAAGGTGCAGCACTGTTGGCCTCAGCGGAGCCTTATTACGTCAATTGTGTCGAAGACAACAAGTTTATTCCGGACTTTGATGTCGTGCCTGAAGATATCTGGCAACGATGTCAGCTCGTCTATCTATGTTCACCAGGTAATCCAACAGGTGCAGTCCTGGGACAGGCTACTATCGAGAAATTGTTAAGCCTGGCAGACAAACATGATTTCATTATTGCTGCTGATGAATGTTATTCAGAAATCTATTTCGATGAAGCATCTCCACCCATTGGGCTGTTACAGGCCGCAGCAAATCTTGGACGAGATGATTACAGGCGTTGTGTTGTCTTTCATAGCCTTTCCAAGCGATCAAATGTGCCCGGGATGCGATCCGGTTTTATCGCAGGGGATGCTGAACTGATTCAGACCTTTCTTCGTTATCGTACTTACCATGGTTCCGCCATGCCCATCTACACACAAATGGCGAGCATCGTTGCCTGGCAAGATGAAGACCACGTCCGGGCCAATAGAGACCTGTATCGACAGAAATTTGATGCGGTACTGGACATACTCAAACCGGTAATGAATGTCAGCAGACCAGATGCCAGCTTTTACCTGTGGCCGGAGACACCTATCTCCGATACCGAGTTCGCAGCAGGTTTATATGCCCGGCAAAACATAACTGTGTTGCCTGGAAGTTTCCTGTCACGTAGCATAGCCGCTGGTAATCCCGGCAAAAATCGAATACGCATCGCGCTTGTCCCTGAAATAGACCAGTGCATCGAGGCAGCCGAAAGAATGTGTGAATTTATAAATACCTTAAGGTAGTAGATAGGGAATGTATTCTATAAAATTACTATTTACCACCTACTACCTGCTAACTACTGTCTACTAATTAACAAAATAGGAAATAATAGTGAACCAACTAGAAAACATCGTTAACGAACATTTTGAAAACCGCTCGGACATCACCCCGGCATCTGCCAGTCAGGAATTGAAAGATACCATTGAAGAGGTCATCGCTGGACTGGATAGTGGCACCATGCGTGTTGCCGAAAAGAAAGAGGGTGAATGGATCGTTAATCAATGGTTAAAAAAAGCAGTGCTGCTTTCCTTTCTGCTTGAAGAAAACAAGGTCATCGACGGCGGGTTTACAAATTTCTACGATAAAGTCCCTTCAAAATTCAGCGGTATGAATAAAGATGATTTTGAGAAGATTGGCGCACGTATTGTGCCTTCTGCAAATGCACGTCGTGGTAGTTATATCGCTCCCGGTGTGGTCATGATGCCATGTTATGTGAACATCGGTGCCTATGTAGATACAGGCAGTATGGTAGACACATGGGCCACGGTCGGTTCCTGTGCGCAAATCGGCAAGAATGTACACCTGTCTGGTGGTGTAGGTATTGGCGGTGTGCTTGAACCCTTACAGGCCAATCCAACTATTATTGGTGATAATTGTTTTATCGGAGCACGTTCAGAAGTGGTAGAAGGTGTGATTGTTGATGATGGTGCTGTTATCTCCATGGGCGTTTACATCGGCCAAAGTACTCGCATATTCAATCGTGAAACAGGTGAAATAACTTATGGTTATATTCCACCTGGTTCTGTTGTTGTCTCAGGGAACCTGCCTTCCAAAGATGGAACATACAGTCTCTATTGTGCAGTCATCGTCAAACAGGTGGATGAGAAAACTCGTGGGAAGGTCGGTATCAACGAATTATTGCGTGACATTTAACACAGCATCTGAATTACCTCTGCCAGATTATCTTTAAATTCAGATATGAGTATTATTCTTTACGGTATCAAAAATTGCGATACCGTAAAGAAGGCACGTCTCTGGCTAGAAGCGCAACAAATAGAATATACATTTCACGATTTCAGAGTGGATGGCCTGACTAAAAACATGCTTAAGGATTTTCTCAAGCATGTTGATTGGGAAACGTTACTTAATAAACGCGGGACCACCTGGCGCAAACTTTCTGAAAAACAGAAACAAAATATCACCAAACAAAAAGCTGTGGCGCTCATGGCTAAAAATCCAACCTTGATTAAAAGACCGGTACTGGTTCACAAAGGAGAATATCTCGTTGGTTTCAACGAAAACAATTACGAGAACACACTTTTGTGACGTGATAACATCAAGTCCAGGGATTCATCGAAGGTCAATGGGGAGCTAATGAAAAATCTTTTCAAACTAAAACCGAATATATTCAAGAAATTATCATTTGTTGGAGAAATAGATGTCGATCAGCTTGAACTGAAAGGATTTTCACGCAGCTTTGCTGAACTGGAATGGTTATTACTGGTTCTCGTTTTGGTTTATACAGTTGCTCCCGGGGCTATCATTGAAGACCAGTGGATCATCCTGAAATATTCCCTCTGTTTTGCAGCATTCGTGCTTGCATTCCGCTACATGAATTTCTACCAAACAGAGACGCGTTGGAAGCTGGCCATAGAAGTATGGGTGATGACGGCCTACATCACCTGCGTGCTCTGGTATACAGGCAAAGTAGATAGTCCACTACTGAACCTCTACCTGCTGGTTATTATTACCAGTGGCATGACGCTGGGAAGATTAACAACATTATTGGTACTTACTTTAATCGCTTCCTTGTATCTGATGATGGGTGTAGCAACGCTGTCCAGTGGTCCAACCACACTGGAACTTTTCAGTCATATGATGACGGTGTTTTCCCCCTATCTGATCATAGCTTATCTGACCACCATGCTTTCTGCAGATTTACAATTCTCGAAGATGATGTTTAAACATCTATCGGAAACGGATGAAATGACCGGCTTGATGAATCGCAGATCCTTCACCAAAATAATCACAGGCGAACATGCTAAATCAGTTCGATATAATCACGCCTATGCTATTTTGATGATTGATGCTGATGGATTAAAGATGATAAATGATGAACACGGTCATAAGGCAGGTGACAAGTTGATCACAACATTAGCAAAAACACTGGAAAGTTGCATGCGTGAAACAGATTCACTGTCAAGGTACGGTGGAGACGAGTTTGTTGTTCTCTTGCCTGAAACAAGCAAGATTCAGGCTGAAGGTGCTGGAGAAAGAATCAGAAAAGCGGTAGCGAATACTTCTTTTGATATGGATGGGAATCTGATTAAGGCTACTGTGAGTATTGGTGTTAGCAGTTTCCCCGAGGATGCCGATCATGCCGAAGACGTACTCATCAAGGCAGACAGAGCACTTTATAACAGTAAGCGCGAAGGCCGTAATCAGGTTCGTGCTGCAGTCGAGTCAGATCAGCAGGCTTAAATTACACACGCTCGCCAATACCTGTTCTGACTTCATTCGCCAGACTTTCAGCAATGGCATTGACCTGAGTTTCAATTTCTCCCTCAACCATGACCCTGACCAAAGGTTCTGTGCCTGAAGGTCTTAACAGGATTCGTCCTTTATCACCCAACTCGGATTCAGCGGTTCTCATGGCATCCTGTACATTTGCCATCTTTGACAAATCAACCTGTTTATCAATTCTCACATTTATCATTGTCTGCGGATATTTTTCCATACCGGATTTAAGTCTGGAAAGTGTTTCTTCTGATTCAACCATTGCATCCAGTACCTGTAATGCCGAGATAATACCGTCACCTGTTGTCGTCATATCCAGATTGATAATATGACCTGAGGATTCTCCACCTAATATCAGATTTTCCCTGCTCAACATCTCTAACACATAGCGATCCCCGACCTGTGCACGTAGAAAATTCATGCCCAGTTTTTTGATGGCTATTTCAAGCCCGAGATTACTCATAACTGTCCCTACAACACCACCACCCAGTGTCTTCGATCTGCCCTGACTGATAACAAAAAGAATTTCATCTCCATCAACCACTTCACCCTTATGGTCGACCATGATTAAACGGTCACCATCACCATCCAGCGCAATTCCAACATCAGCCTTATGCTCAAGTACTTTTTTCTGTAACAGCTGAGGATTCGTGGCACCGTGTTCAACATTAATATTGAATCCATCCGGCTCATTGCCAATGGTAATAACATCTGCACCGAGCTCTTCGAAGACATGAGGTGCGATGTGATAGGTTGCGCCGTGGGCACAATCAACAACAATCCGCAGACCATTAAGATCAAGATTGTTCTTTACCCTGAATTTGCAGAACTCTATATAGCGTCGGGCTGCATCTTCAATTCTTCTGGCCTTACCCAGTTTCCCTGCTTCGGTCACCTTGATTGGTTTCTCGAGCTCTGCTTCTATCTCAATTTCAATATGGTCAGGGAGCTTGGTTCCCTCAGCTGAAAAAAATTTAATTCCATTATCGTAAAACGGGTTATGAGATGCGCTGATTACAATACCTGCCTGTGCCCTGGCATTGCGTGTTAGATAGGCAATGCCCGGTGTTGGCATAGGACCTAGTAAACAAATATCAACACCTGCTGCTGACAACCCTGCCTCAAGTGCGGATTCAAACATATATCCTGAAATACGTGTGTCCTTGCCGATAAGCACTGGTCCATCACCATCTTTGGCCAGCACTCTGCCTGCAGCCCAACCCAACTTCATGATGAAATCAGGGGTAATGGGTGCTTCGCCTACCTTGCCGCGAATACCATCCGTACCAAAATATTTTCTTGTGTTTGTGCTAATGAAACTGCCCCGTAGTCTTGAAAGAATATATTGTGAAACGTGAAGCGTTAAATGTGAAGCGCTCCAAGCAATCCATTACATTTCACGTATCACACTTCACTTTTCACTTGATTTATGCTGGTTTTGCCGGCGGTTCACCACTGGGTGCATCGTCTTTTTTTACATCATCAGCCTTCTTTGCAGTTGGTCCATCGTTATCCTGATTATTATCGTCCCAACCCTCAGGATCTCTTGGCAGTTTACCTGCCAT
>JAIVVP010000020.1:0-13747 GCA_049189775.1 Gemmatimonadota bacterium
ACTATTGCATTGCCATTATGGGTGGTTAACGAGCTGGACGAAAATGCAGACGACAGTACAAAAATTGTCATACAGGAAAACAGTGAAAGAGACATACAACTGTTAGGCGGTTATGGTGAAAATCATCTTCATCTCCAGCATATCGAAATCAAAGGCGGCACAGTCACCATTAATGGCGACAAGATGCCGCTGATCCGCCGCATCTCTGAACTTGGAGATGTTGTTAATGACCTGCATATCAATCAGATCATGCCAGTAAAACTCACCCTCTTCGGCTGCGGGTAACTGATCCCTGTCTATGGCTAGCTCTGAACCGACCAGGGCCATCGCCTGATTTCTGTCAGTAATTCCCTCAAGGGATGCAATCAAACCTTTTCCCTGTGGCCTGCCTTGCAGTAATTGAATTTCCTGCCATTCGCTGTCCTGTTTAACTAACCAGGGACCGTAATTAAATATGTTCTCTTTTGGTCGAGTGAATGACAAGATCTTGGACCAGCCTTTTATGCCATATACGCCGACAATTTTTCCAACAACTATGAGACTGGATTCATCCTGCATATTCACCATTCATGCAGTCTTGCTTATACGAACCCCGTATTGAGAGCTCGAGAATAAATCAGGCGCTCGCGTTAAGTTTGATCAGTTTAGAAACGCGATCTGAAATCTGTGCACCCTGACTCTGCCAATGCTCTACACGGCTGCTATCCATTCTAAGGGTCTCTTCCTGTCCAACTGCACCTGGATTATAAAAACCAACGCGTTCAATATAACGACCATCGCGCTTCATGCGACTGTCTGTGACTACAATGTGATAGAAGGGCTTTTTCTTTGCCCCGGTACGTGATAATCGAATGGTTACCATTCATTAACCTCTTTAAATTAGCCTGTTACAATCTCGGCAGACGAATTGTCATGCCCTGAAAAAAGGCGGTATTGTACGGCATATTAATGAAAAATAAAGCATTTCAACGTATTAGAGACAGCCAATTCATGCAACAAAACATGCAAGTCAGCCAGCAAAAGGCCGAAACCCGGAAAATGCTCAAAACGGCGCGGGCAAATATCCCTGAAGCCACTCGTCTGGACTACAGTAATTCTATTACAGAACAAGTACTTAAGCTTGATGAGATCAATAATTCGAGGATAATTTTCATCTATATCTCCTACGCCACTGAAGTCCACACCCATGAGCTAATCAAGGCCCTGCTCGATGCCGGCAAGACACTGGCTGTGCCCAAAATTGTTGATTCTGACTTTATGCAAGCAGAATCCTTTTCAAGCTGGGATGATCTGGTCCCCGGAGATCTGGGAATTCTGACTCCTGGCAACTCAAAACCCTGTTCTGGGCCTTTCGATGTTGCCCTCACACCGGGTCTAGGTTTCACTCTGACTGGTCACCGTATGGGTTTTGGCCGTGGTTATTACGATAAATGGTTTGCTCAGAACAAGGTAAGTCACAAGATTGCCCTCGCCTATGAAGCACAGTTGGTCGAGAATATTCCTGTTGAAGATACGGATGTGCCCATGGAAAAGATCGTCACTGAACAACGCGTAATCATTATCTAAGGCTCAGCTTTAAAATAATATCTATTATTAGTTCACTCTATATCCAGAAACTGGTTAATTTCCCTGGCTAATTTCCCTGGCTAATCCAGGGGTGGTCGAAATCAAAGACCTAATGGTGTTTTTTGCGTCAACTTCGTTTCAGTTAATGTTTGTTTAATAAGGTATTTAACAGGCTTGAAGTTATTACTTAACCTCAGCACTGCCTTCCTGAGTAGCTTTGCTGGCATTGCGTCATTGGTGAATAAATTTACGATTCCATTAGTGCCATGATAAAGCGGCCTGGTAATGCGTGTGTGCTTTGTCTGATAATTATTCAATACTTGTGAGCCACCAATATCATCCCCCTGTTTTATAGCCTGTTTAATATCATTGGCGAGTTGATGCTGGCCCCGAAGTCCTAAATTGTAACCATGAGCCGTCACCGGATGCATACCAACCGCCGCATCACCGATCAAGGCATAACGGGTGGTCACGAATTTTCTGGCATGTACAGCCACCAGAGGATAGGGATGTCGCTCGCTGGTCAATTCCATTTTCCCCAGACGATTTTCAAAACGTTGTTGGATATCGATATTAAATTGCTCTTCAGGCAATTGTAGTAACTGTTCTGTTACATCCGTGGGGGCCGTAATAACTATAGAAGACTGGTTCCCTGATAATGGCAGGACAGCCAGAGTTCTTCCATAGTTAAAACATTCATGGGCAATATTCTGATGTGGTTTTTCATGGCTCATTCGACAAACAGTAACAGTCCGTCCAAAATCGTGCATGGAGGCCGCTATCCCCATCATCCGTCTTGTTTCTGAAAACCGTGAGTCAGCAGCAACAACAAGAGATGATTCCATTGTTTGGCCATTCGACAAGCGGACAGAAGCCCTTGTGCTATTTGTATCAAGACCTGTCACTGACACATTAGCGATGATTTCAACATTTTCAATGGTACTGACTTCATCATAGAGCGCTTTGCGGATCACATTATTGGATACCAGATATCCCAGTGCTTCGATATCATCTTCTGTGCTGTCAAAATCAAGAAAATATGGCGATGCCCCATCAAGAACCCTGGCTTGTTTGATGGGGGAAATGTCGCTGTTTTGTATCCGCGACCAGATACCAAGACCCTGCAGAAGTTTCACAGACAAATTTGTCAGTGCAATGTCCCGACCATCAAAAGCCGGAGCCTTCAGCTGCTCAAGCGGTGACCGCTCTATCATGGTAACCTTCAATCCGGTATCGACCAGTGAACGAGCAAATGCAAGACCTGCCGGCCCTGCTCCAATAATGATAATATCCTGTGTCATTGCAATCACCCCCTCACATGGCAACTACGCCACTGTTTGCGGAAAAAAATTACACCCTGAATGAAGTATCTGTTCTGGATGTACTTACCTGATTCGGTGGATAACTTTCCCATTTATCATCGTAATATTGCTGTCTCAAATCACCAGCGGATGCCTTGTTGAAGGTCAGGTAAATATTACGGCGCTGGCTGTCACTGGTATTGGCAGGCGAACCATGCGGAACATAGCTGTCGAAGAAAACAACATCCCCGGGTTGCGCTTCCAGCAACATATATTCATCTTCAGGCTGATAAGGAGGATCATCCATTGTCAAAGGCGTCCACTCTTCAGACATCAGGCTCTTGTCGTAATTACCTGAACACATGAAACTGATGGCAGCATTATCTTTCCTGTTTTCATCAACAACGATGGCCATTGAAATATAAAAGTCAGTGTAGGCATTCCAGCCTGCTGCCTGGTCCTGATGCAACTTATCAGGCCGACAGCCTGGCAGTTTGTAGTTGGCCTTTTCCTTGAACAAAACAGGTGCTTCACCAAACAGTTCTTCCAGGGAAGACAGGGTTCTTTCATTTAACAGAAGATCTGTAATTTCCGGATTGTGTTCGCCAAGCAGATATTCAGCTCTTACCAGCAAGTCTTCATCAGAAATAGGGCTCTTCTCATAATATTTAGCTTCAGCACCATCGTCTGGTGCCTTCTGGCTTAATTCATCAAGCCAGCTCGAAAGTCGAGCGACCACTTCAGTATCAAAAAAACCTTTTAATACGATGAAACCTCGTTCATGAAAATCTTTTATCTGCTCTTGTGACAATGCCGACATATCAGCTCCTGATAACTGTTTATGAATAGCCGGCAATTATCACCGGAATGGCATTCAACTGATTTGATCAAAATCAAGAAAAGTGGCTGAGGCCATTATCATCAATACTGCAAAAAATAATTAAAATTAACCCGTATTCCTAAACTGTATCTATTGATTTACGCGTCCAGTAAGCAGCTAATAGCGAGCCGGTAATATTGTGCCAGATACTAAAGAATGCTGCAGGCAATGCTGTTATTGCAGTGAAATATTTTGTTGCCAGCGCAACACCCAAACCTGAATTTTGCATACCAACTTCTATTGCCAATGTCCGGCATATTTTTTCGTTATAACCCAACCATTTTGCAATAGCGTAACCGCTGGCAAGTCCCAAACCATTATGCAAGATAACAGCGATGATGATAGGAAAAGCCAATTGAGGAATCTGCTGTGCGTTTAATGCCACGATAATGCCAATAATAAAAACAATAGCGATGACAGAAACCACCGGGAGAAATTGCTTCACCTGTGCCAGATTTTGTCCAAAATAACGATTGACGATGACACCCAGTGTCACCGGCAAAATAATTATCTTCAGAACCGTCAGCATCATATTAACTACAGGAACAGGCACCTCCTGGCCAATATATAACCAGGTCAAGACAGGCGTTAATAAAACAGCAAGTAACGTTGATATCGCGGTTAGAGTAATGGAGAGAGCAACATCACCTCTACCCAGATAGCAGATCACATTGGATGCTGTCCCGCCTGGACAAGTCCCAACCAATACTAATCCTGCCATCAACGCTGTAGGCAGGGCTAATATCAAACCTATGATGAAGGCGAGTAATGGCATCAAAGCATATTGCAAAAGCAGACCCAAACCGATGACCCTGGGTGATTTCATCACACGTTTGAAATCTTCAATACTCAATGTCATGCCCATGGCAAACATGACAACACCCAGCAAGGGAATAATCGCAAGTTTATAATCGATCAAAAAATCTGGATAACGGGCCGCAAAGATTGAAAAAATAATGGCAAGTATTGGAAAACCTGTGATAATCCAGTTCAAGATATCAGCTCTAACTACATGATTTAGTTAGTAATATAGAAATTACCTGATGTAATCCATCAGACCACTTTCTGGATCTAAAATCATTTCTATTTTTCCTTTTGGATAATCCGGATAGGCCACAAGAAATTGATCGAGACTTTCCATAGCAGCCTGATGATCCCCCGACAACCACAGTTCATTAATCTGCTTGAGCCATTGCTCTGCTGACATCATTTCATCACCTAGGCCCGATGATTGTTCCGGACTTAGAAGACCATCAGCGGTAACACTCTCCAATGACTCCATTGGTATTTTTCTCTTTTCTTCTGCAAAGCTTTCCTTTGCCTGTTTATAGCGTAATGCTGGAACTGAACTTGCACCTGTCCCTGCTTCCTCTTCATATGTCTTCAACTCTCTTCCGCCTATTTTACTTTTCAATTCATAGGCATCTGTTTGTTTCTGTTTTTTAACATCTGCAGCCTCAAGACGTCTTAAGTCATCTTGCCTCTCAGGTAAGTAAGGGGCATCAGACAGAGTTTCTTCTGATGTGTCTTTTTTAGGGATATTTTTATCTGTTACTTCTGACTGGAAGTCAGCATCCATTTCCATTACTTTTTCTCGCAAAAGCATTTTACTCGCGGGTCTTTTCTCAAGTTCAGGTTCTTCTGCTTCATATACCTCAATTGATGATGGAACTGGTTTATTTGCTTCCTGTATTACATCCATAGGAATTGCGTCATCTTCATATTTATATTTTCCAGTTTTTTCTCCTGCTGCATTTATCCTGCCTCGTGCAATTGATTTTACAGTTTCAACCGGCACTGTCTGGGCATCAATATCAAATTCACTTTTCGGTGCTATCAATAACGTTTGTCCACTGTCTTTGTAAATAGTGAATACCAGGCCAACACATAACATCAAGACGGCTGCCATCGATGCGGGGACATACCAGCTCCTGGCAAAAGGACTGTAGGCTACCCTTGACCCTGGTTTTGATCTTACGGCTTCACTCGCGGCCGATAGAATAGCCTTATCAAGATGTGTCGGTGCCTGTGCCTTTGCTTCTGCACCATAGGCCCTGGACAAGGCGGAATCACCCTGCAGATATTTTTCAAGTATCTGATCGTCTTGTTTATGATCTTCTGGTTTCTTAGCCATTTTCTTTCAAACCTGCACGTAATTTTTTCACTGCGTATCGCAATCGACTCTTGGCCGTTTCTGCATTCACGCCTGTTACCTCGGCTATTTCAGCAACTGTTAATCCAGCCTCTTCTCTCAACATAAAGGCCTCTCGCTGGTCATCTGGCAAATCATCAATTAACTCTGCAAGTGTTTCTGTTTGTCGCTGTATGTCTAATTGTTCGTCTGCCTGTTTCTGGGTATCTGCTGTTATTTGTTCAACATCTTCATCACAGTCTTTTTGTTGAAACACATCGGTACGCGTTTTTCGGTAATAATCAACAAAGTGATTATGTGCGAGCTGATATAGATAGGTGGTAAATTTGGCGCGTACTTCATACCTGTCACGGGCAACAATCAGTTTCATCCAGACATCCTGAAACAGTTCTTCGGCAATCGCTTGCTGGTAGCATTTGGCCAGCAAATAACGGAACACACCGCCCTTATGCCGTTCATACAGGACTTCAAAGGCAGTTGCATCACCCTGCTGATAGCTGAGCATCAAATCTTCATCCGAGTGTTCCTCATTATTGTTGCCTGCCATCATAGATATGAAGTCTATACTCAAACTACCTGGAAATGCAGGTTTCAGGGAGACGAGAAGCAATCAGATTCGATGCATAAATCCAGCATTTCCAGGTAGTTTGGGTATAAATCATCCGTTCTATCTGATTCTAACGATTTTATGGGCAAATCGGGTTAATCCGGATGCTATTGACTGATCCGCAGACATAAAAAAAGGGCTTTGAGCCCTTTTTTTATGAATACCTGCCAAGTGTACGGAAATCAGGCTTCCTCTATTTCTGCTTCGTTGACTGCTTTCATACTCAGACGCACACGTCCTTGTCTGTCGACTTCAAGCACTTTAACCTTAACAAAATCACCTTCACTTAATTTATCGCTGACATTCTCTACACGTTCTTCACTAATTTGTGAGATATGTACCAGCCCATCTTTGCCAGGCAGGATATTCACGAAGGCACCGAAATCCATCAGCTTGGCAACCTTGCCTTCATAGATTTTACCAACTTCGATATCTGCTGTTATCTGCTCGACTCTAAGCAATGCAGCTTCGCCAGCAGCCTTATCAACTGCGGCAATCTTTACCGTACCGTCATCGTCGATATTGATCGTTGCACCAGTTTCTTCTGTAATGGCGCGAATGGTTGCACCACCCTTACCAATCACATCACGGATCTTGTCTGGATGAATCTTAATCACCGTGATTCTAGGTGCGAATTCGGACATTTCATCACGGGGGCTGGAAATAGTTGCGTTCATCTCCCCAAGGATATGAATACGACCATCTTTGGCCTGTGCCAAGGCTGCTTCCATGATCTCTTTTGTTATACCATCGATCTTGATATCCATCTGCAAGGCAGTAATACCACTTTCTGTACCAGCAACTTTAAAATCCATATCACCTAGATGATCTTCATCACCTAGAATATCCGAGAGCACGACAAACTTGTCATCTTCTTTAATCAGGCCCATGGCGATACCGGCAACGGGTGCTTCAATGGCAACACCTGCATCCATTAAGGCAAGACTGGTACCACAAACACTGGCCATGGAACTTGAACCATTTGATTCTGTAATTTCTGAAACCACGCGAATGGCGTAAGGATATTCTTCCATATTTGGCATCACACCGAGGATGCCACGTTTTGCCAAACGACCATGTCCAATTTCACGACGTTTTGGTGTACCAACTCGTCCGGTTTCTCCAACGCAATATGGAGGGAAGTTGTAATGCAGCATGAATGGTTCTTTGTAAGAACCTTCAATCGCATCAATAATCTGTGAGTCACGTTCTGTGCCCAGGGTAGCAACGACAATCGCCTGTGTTTCACCGCGGGTAAATAATGCTGAACCATGTGCTCTTGGTAAAATACCTACTTCAGTGGTGATCTTTCTGATGGTTTTTGTATCACGTCCATCAATACGACTCTCACCCGCCAGGATACTGCTGCGAACAATATGACTTTCCAGGCTGTGAATTTCATCACTGATTTCTGATGCGGACCATTTAGGTTCATCTGCTTCGCTCATCGCAGCGATAACTTCATTATTAATCTCGCTGATACGATCTTTACGATTAAGCTTGTCGGTGATGGCATAGGCTTCACGCAACAGGTCTGTAGAACGACTGGCTACTTCTTCTGCCAAAGCCTCATCCTTCTCATCCGCTTGCCAGTCCCAGGCAACGACTCCAGCTTCTTCCGCCAACTCTTTAATACTGTCTATAGCGACCTGGAAGTGCTCGTGACCAAACATTACAGCACCCAACATCACTTCTTCAGATAATTGTCTGGCTTCAGACTCGACCATTAAAACTGAAGAGCTTGTTCCTGCAACTACCAGATTCAGTGCCGAGTCAGCTAGCTGATCGACTGATGGGTTAAGTACATAATTACCATCGACATAGCCAACACGTGCTGCACCTACTGGACCGTTGAATGGTGCACCGGTCAAAATGACTGCGGCTGAGGCGCCAATCAATGCCGGTATATCAGCATTGATTTGTGGATCCAGTGACATCACTGTGGCCACAATCTGGACTTCATTTTTAAAACCATTTGGAAATAAAGGTCTGATTGGACGGTCGATTAATCGACAGGTCAGCGTTTCTTTTTCACTGGGACGACCTTCTCTTTTGAAAAAGCCACCGGGTATCTTGCCCGCAGCATAAGTTCGTTCCTGATAATCCACGGTAAGTGGAAAAAAATCTCGCCTTGCGTCGGCTTCTTTCTTTGCGACACAGTTGACCATAACAACGGTGTCGCCCATGCTGACAATAATTGAACTGGCTTGGCGGGCTATCTTTCCCGTTTCCAATACAACTGTGTGATCACCGAACTGGAACTCTTTCCTGACTGCTTTCATGTTTTTACCTTAGCGTAATTTGATAAGTAATTTGGAGGGGTTATTGTGTAAGACTGATTGCAGAAATCTTGTCTCTAAATAGTATTTTGTTTTCTATTGCTTGTGATTTGGGTCTGACGTAAACAACTATGCTGATTTTTGCGCTGATTTATTCACGCAGACCTGACTATCTCGCCTATTTACGTAAACCAAGACTGGTGATCAGATCACGGTAGCGGTTCACATCTCTGCCTTTTAGATAATCCAGAAGTTTGCGACGTTGGTTCACCATTTTTAATAATCCACGGCGTGAATGATGATCTTTTTTATGTGTCTTGAAATGATCAGACAACTCTGTGATATTTGCCGTCAACAATGCAACCTGCACTTCTGGAGAACCTGTATCGTTTTCCGCACGTTGATATTCTTTTGCTATGTCAGCCTTATGCTGAGTACTTAATGCCATGTGTAATCGAGCTCCTGAAGTAATCTCGGTCTAAATGAGGCGCGTATTGTAACCGCGCTCTCATGCATGAACAAGCGTAAATAACAAGATGCCAGGATTGTTTTTTTCGAACCCGAATATACGCTCTTGCTTGACACCACCAAGACTTTTTTATCTATATTAATCAAATAGTTAGTGTTAATTACTGGTTTTTAATAATCTTTTTGGTGCGACACGCCCATCATCCAGAATTGTGCCAATCCCGATAAACGCACGATTATGGTCATATATTCTGACCAATCCGTCTGTTGGTGCCTGTGGTACCGATACTGCTTGTCCCAGGCAAAGGTGGTATGTCATTTCCTCGGTCAAATTAACCTCAGCCAAATGTGCCAGGGCACTATCTGCCGGGACAAGTAACTGATCCAGGGCATCATCACTCCCCTCACTCTCTTTTGACAAACGCTCAATGGTTTCCATAGTGACCATTTGCGCTTCATTAAATGGTCCCGTTGACAAGCGTCGAAGTGAGCTGACATGAGCACCGCAGCCTAGTGATTGACCAATATCTTCAACCAGTGTCCGTATGTAAGTGCCTTTTGAACAGCGTACCTGTATTGCAAATGAATCCTCATGGAAATGCATTAAATCAATCTGCTGTATTGTCACAGGCCTCGATTTACGTTCAACTTCAAGCCCCTGATAAGCCAATTTATAAAGCCTTTGCCCATCTACTTTCAATGCGGAGTACATCGGCGGGACCTGTTCAATATCTCCGACAAACTGTGCTATGACCTTTTCCAGTTGCTGTTGATCAAACTCAGGAACCTGCCTGGTTTCCAATATCTCGCCTTCAGCATCTGCGGTGCTGGTTATCACACCAAGTTTGGCGACTGCGACATAACATTTATCTGCATTGAGAAGATATGACGAAATCTTGGTGGCTTCGCCAAGACATAATGGCAACATGCCAGTTGCAGGTTTGTCCAGACTGCCTGTATGCCCTGCTCTGGCAGCTCGATACAGTCGCTTGATTCTTTGTAGGGCATCATTCGATGTGATACCGGCTGGTTTGTCCAGAAGTAGAATACCGTGCACATCCCGCTCGTGCGGTTTTCTTTTTCGTCTTCGACCCATACGACAATAATATCTATTGGTGCTTATCTATTTCTGGGGGTCTTCTGTATGCAAAGAATCTATCAGGCTGGTCAATCGATTTGCCTGTTCCAGACTCTCATCAAACATGAATTGAAGTTTTGGAACGGTACGTGTGGTGAGTATTTTGGATAATTGGTGGCGAAATTGGGCAGCGTTGTCATTGAGCATGGCCAGGACCTCGGCTCTATCATCCGATAGATCGTGCCCATCACTCTCTACATGATCCATGCCCAGACAAGTCACAAAAATCTTCGCATAGGCCAAATCTGTACTTAAATTAACTGCGGAGATTGTCACCAGACCCAGTCCAGCATCCCTGACCGGCATCTGGATAATTGTCGCCAGCTCTTTTTGTATATGATCGCCGACTCGCTGACTACGCTTGTACTCTTTGGCCATATCTGCTCAAACCATTTAGCTAGTTGATATCAAATTGTACGTGCGACTTCGATTCGTTCAAACACCTCTATTTGATCCCCAGGCTGGACATTGTCGTAATTTTTAACGCCAATGCCGCATTCTGTCCCTGATTTCACTTCATTAACATCGTCCTTGAAACGTCTGAGTGATTCGAGCTCACCTTCATAGACAACGATATTGTCCCGCAACACTCGAATAGGGCTACTCTTTTTAACAATACCGCTAGAAACAATACAACCTGCGATATCACCGAATTTTGGTGAACGGAATACATCTTTAACTTCGGCAACACCGATAATTTGTTCGCGTAATTCAGGCGCGAGCATACCGCTCATGGCTGCTTTTACATCATCGATCAAATCATAAATAATGCTGTAGTAACGGATTTCAATTTCTTCCTCGTCAGCAAGCTTACGCGCAGAAGCATCAGCACGGACATTAAAACCAATAACGACCGCCTGTGATGTAAGTGCCAGGTTCATATCAGTTTCTGTAATACCACCAACACCACTACTAACAACCCCAACCCTGACTTCATCAGTCGATAATCTGGTCAGTGCATCAACAATAGCTTCAGAAGATCCCTGAACATCCGTCTTAATCAGAATACTCAGAGTTGAGACATCGCCCTCACTCATCTGGTCCATGGCATTCTGTAATTTTACTGCATGCTGTTTGGCCAACTTGGACTCACGACTCTTGGTTTTCCTGAGCTCTGCAATCTCTCGAGCTTTTTTCTCATCTGGCACAACCATCATTTCGTCACCTGCCTGTGGAATACCGGATAATCCGAGTACCTCCACGGGCGTTGATGGTCCGACAGATGACAGGACTTCATTGCCATTGCTGTCAACCATTGCCCGGACACGGCCAAATTCTCTGCCGCTTAGAACAATGTCACCTTTATTTAAAGCACCACTCTTTACCAAAATCGTTGCAACAGGGCCACGGCCTTTATCCAGACGCGCCTCAATCACCACGCCAGTAGCAGCACCTGTATCAGAAGCCTTTAGTTCAAGTAACTCTGCTTGTAAGGAAATACTTTCAAGTAAATTATCAATTCCCTCACCGGTTTGCGCAGATACATTTATAAACTGGGTATCACCACCCCAGTCTTCCGGTACTATTTCAAGCTTGGAGAGTTCCTGCTTTACACGATCAGGATCTGCATCTGCTTTATCAATCTTGTTAACAGCAACAATAATTGGCACATTAGCTGCCTTTGCATGTTTCACTGCTTCTTCTGTCTGTGGCATGACACCGTCATCGGCAGCAACTACGACGATAACGATATCTGTGACACTGGCACCACGGGCACGCATAGCTGTAAATGCTGCATGTCCTGGTGTATCCAGAAATGCGATTTTGCCTTTGTCAGTCTCTACAACATAGGCACCGATGTGTTGCGTAATACCACCTGCTTCACCCTCTGTAACTTTTGTTTTACGGATATAATCAAGCAGTGATGTTTTGCCATGATCGACATGACCCATGATCGTCACAACAGGTGCGCGTGAAACTTGCTCACCACTTTCTTTTGCTGCAAAAACGAGTTCGTCTTCCAGTGCACTTTCATTGATAAGTTTAACTTTATGGCCCATCTCTTCAACAACCAGTGCCGCAGTATCCTGGTCAAGCATCTGATTGATAGTGGCCATACTTCCCAGCCCCATCATTAACTTGATTACTTCAGTTGATTTAACCGACATTTTTTGAGCGAGATCGCCCACGGATATATTCTCAGGAACCTCAACTTCTCTGACTACAGGTTCTGTTGGTTTTTCGAAAACGTGTTGCGTTTCAACCGTAGGTATGATTTTCGATCTGTGCCTGGGTTTCTTCTTGCGACGCCCTGATTTATCAGAGGCAACATGCAATTCCTGACGACCATATCGGGTTGATTTATCCTTACCCTTACCTTTACCTTTGCCCTTTTTAGCTGCCTGAGATTTTTCATCAGTTTTTTCTGCAACTGGTGCGACAGCAACAGTTTCCTTGGCAACAGGTGCCTCTGCAACTGCTTCAACCGGACTTTTATTTTCAACATCTGCGCCTGGCTTTTCTGATGTTTTTTCTGATACTTCTTCGCTATCGACCTGCTCAGTTTCAGGTGTAACTGAACCTTCGGCAACTTGTTCATTTGCTGCATCAGTGTTTTCCACTGTTTCAACAACCTCTGTACTATCGACAGTATCTTCAGCAAGTTCTTCCGCCGTTTCAGCTGGTAATTCTTCCTCAACTTCCGGCTTTGTCAGTTCATCTATTGCACTACGTTTAACATAGGTACGTTTTTTCCTGAACTCGACATTCACTGTTTTTAATTGTGTTTTGCTTCTTCCCTGTACGCTCAGTGGTACCTTGATCTCACTGCTGGTCTTCCTCTTCAGTGTAATCTTTTTTGTTTCAGATGAGCCCTTGCCATGTTTACCACGAAGATGCGTCAACAGATGATTTTTTTCTTCATCCGTGATCATTTCATCGGCAGATTTTTCAGGCAAGCCAGCTTCGACCAACTGTTCCTGTAAACGCTCTACGGGGATACCGACCACGCTTGCAAATTGATTAACTGTGACTTCAGGCATCAGTCGATCCTCCTTCAGCTTGCTCGGCTAGTTCAGCTTCTTCGAACCAGGGAATTCTGGCTGTCATAATTAATTTTCCTGCTTGCTCCGACTCCATTCCTTCAACTTCCATTAATTCATCCACTGAAAGCTCAGCCAGATCATCCATCGTAACTATCCCTTTCGCTGCCAATTCATAAGCCAGCGCTTCTACCATGCCTTCCATCTTCAGCAGATCTTCTGCCGGATGTGCATCAATTAATTTTTCTTCGTTAACAATTGCGCGCGTTAACATGACATCACGTGCACGTCCTCGTAATTCATTGACCAGTTCATCGTCAAATTCTTCAATTTTTAGCATTTCATCTTCAGGAACATAGGCTATTTCTTCAACAC
>JAIVVP010000021.1:0-13695 GCA_049189775.1 Gemmatimonadota bacterium
GCAGTGGTATCAACACTGGCTGACCAGTCTCCAGATTCGAAGCTCACACTGTAGGCTGGAATTGAGACAAAGGAAGAAATTAAAAAGGTACTAGATAGCGCTAAAAAACGAGAAAAATCCGTAGAACGGAATCCTGAACTTGTGTACATCATGCCACTCCCCAATGAGCTACAGTTCAACATGTAATTTCCATTTCATGTGACTGCAAATGTTGTTATTCAAGTCAATCAGGGTCTAGCATAAAGGAAGCGAGGAAATTCTGCAAAACTTGTTTAAAAACAAGGGTTTTGTGTTGCGGCGCAATAAATACCGTGGACTATAAACCTGGAATTATTCCAGATTGGTCAGGCCTTTCTGTGCCTGTAAATCTTAATCCTGTGTTGCTTTCTCGGTTGTCATCGACAATCTGTGTATGAGTGTTCTGAGGAACACCTTGAGAAAACGCACCTGGCAATTGAGTGATACCTGGGAGATGACTGTTGAATTGATTTTCAGCAGATCGGTTTTGGTAAGTGCCTTGATGGTTGCAGTTCTTTCTGTCTTTGCCAGATACCCCATTTCACCAAAACAATCACCAATCCCTAACATACGGATTGACTGTTTATTTTTTATAACACCTACTTCACCTTCAACGATAATGTAAAAACAATCATCCAGCTCACCTTCAACGATCACATGATCCTTCATACTGTATTCCTGCCAGGTGCTGGCACGAATAATTTCCCAGATTTCTGCATCGGGAAAACCTTCGAAAAATTTAAGCTGTTTAATTGAGTTAAATTTCTCCTGCTCTGAAATATTTTCTTCTGGTCCCTCCAGGGCCTCAAACGCCTTACTCAGATCTATGGCAAACTCCAGGCCTGTTTGATAACGATCCTTAATATCTTTTCGGGTCGCTTTTACAAACACATCTACTAAAGCATCGGGCAAATCAGGACGCAGATCTTTTAATGGTGGGGGTTCTTCATTCAATATCTTGGTCACCAGCCGGGAAAAATTGTCTGCATTAAAAGGGTACTTTCCGGTTAACATCTCATACATAACAATACCCAGGGAAAACAGATCTGTTTGATGGGTAATTTCATCTTCTCTTAATTGTTCGGGAGACATGTATCGGGGAGAGCCCATCAGGCCTATTCGTTGTGTAGCGGTATCGTCAGCCCTGTTCATATGAGCAATACTGAAATCAGCTATTTTTATATCCAGATTAACTTCTACCAGGATATTTGATGGTTTTATATCACGATGAACGACACCCTGCTTATGCGCATAATCTAGTGCCTTGGCACACTTGAAGATGATCTCTACAACTTTTTCTATCGGTAAAAGATTTTCAGGTGTGCAGTAAGGTTTAAGTGTCCCGCCACCCTTGACCAGTTCCATGACGATGTAACAAACATCCTGATCCGTACCCGCATCATGAATACCAACAATATTGGGATGATTCAGGCTGCCCGCTGTGTGTGCTTCGTTGAAGAACATTTTCTTGTATTGGTCACCGGATTCTTCATTTTCCAGGGACTCGGCATGTGCGACCTTGATTGCTACACCACGATCAGTATATGGATCATGTCCCAGGTAGACCGTTCCCATACTGCCCCGGTCTATTTCACCTAACACATCGTATTTACCTAGTTTTTCGGGGAAACTCATCTTATTCAGGTATCTTTTTTTATTATTCTAAGTAACAATTTTAAGCATTAAATTTTGCTTCAATCGCAGCAATTCATTTGTTTGATAAAAGTCATGCGCGTATCCGTTGGAATGGTACTGCAAACACAGCTTTTTGGACAGGCATACCCAAACTACTTGGAAATATACGTCAAATTAAATGCGCTTGGTTTGAGTTTACACATAATAGATGCCAAACTTGACTTAAAATCTAAATCATTGCTGACTATACTGAGTCCAGTGTGTTAGTTACGTTTCATTAATAATGATTATTTATTGTTACAGGGCAACCGGTTTAGTGAGGACAAATTCATGAAAACACCTGCAAGCCAGCTTTTGAATAACAAGGGTCGCAAAATATATTCGGTTTCACCAGAGACCATGGTCTATGATGCAATCAAACTCATGAATGAAGCAAAAGTCGGCGCCCTACTGGTCATAGAAGACAACAAACTGGTGGGTATAATTTCAGAACGGGATTACGCTCGTAGAGTTATCCTCGAAAACAGATCATCACATGAAACACCAGTGAAAGACATTATGACCCAGGATGTTATAACCGTCACACCTGATCAATCCGTTGAAGACTGCATGAAGGTGATGGCTAAACATCATATTCGACATCTCCCGGTCGCAGAAAATGGAGAGGCAATAGGTGTAATATCCACGATGGATGTCGTAACAAGTATTATTTCAGAAAAAGAAACTGTCATTGACCAGCTGGAACATTACATCTCAGGCTAGGATAATTTTTTCTGCCTCTGCAACTGCCTTGATTCAGAGATTAAAAACAATATTACCAATGGCGTTAGTTAGTTTCTTTCAATAATGGATTGACTCAAGTCCCTATATCTCCACTATTATCTCTATGAGTACGCACAAAATACCCGAACATGTGTCTGCAAGCTGCTGGCAAGCACTCATGGATCACAAGGAAAATATTTCCAGAACAAGTCTGCAGGAAATGTTCATTCAGGATCCGGGGCGCGCTGAAAGTTTTTCTGCTGAAATTAATAAGCTCTATGTCGATTATTCCAAGCACTATATTACTGAAGAAACTATTCAGCTCCTGATCTCCATGGCACAAAGCACTGATTTAAATGGTGCAATCCAAAAATTGTTCAGTGGTGCAACAATAAATCGAACAGAAAACAAGGCCGCCATGCACATGGCACTTCGTGCGCCAGCAGATAAAGCCTGTTTAATAGAGGGTGTGAATGTCAGCAAACAGGTACATGATGAACTGCAACATATGCAGGACTTTGTTACGGCCTTGCACAGTGGTGAGTTCAGGGGCCATACTGACAAACCCATAGAAACAGTCATTAACATCGGCATTGGCGGATCAGATCTTGGTCCCAAATTAGCCACCGCAGCACTCTCGGATTTTGCTGTATCAGATATCGATATTCATTTCGTCTCGAATGTTGATATCAACGACATTAATTCAGCGTTGGAAAAATCAGATCCTGAAACGACATTGTTTATTATTTCATCAAAATCCTTTACTACAAAAGAAACGCTGCTTAACGCAGAAACTGCAGTTGCATGGCTCATGGAACATGGATGCAAGTCCCCCGATAAACATTTGCTGGCAGTAACTGCAAATCACCATGCGGCAAAGACCTTTGGTGTGAAAGACGAAAATATATTTCACATCTGGGAATGGGTAGGTGGGCGATATTCACTCTGGTCCGCCATCGGTTTACCCATTGCCATCAGGATTGGCATGGATCATTTCCGGGATTTTCTCTCTGGTGCATACGCAATGGATCAACATTTTTGCGAACAAGCCCTGGAAAATCAAACCATGGAAAATAATCTACCTGTGATCCTCGCCTTGATTGACATCTGGTATATCAATTTTTTTCATGCAGAGACGATCGCAATATTTCCTTATGATCATTCACTGAACATGTTGCCCGCATATATTGGCCAGTTAATCATGGAAAGTAATGGCAAGCAGATTGATAAGGAAGGCAATCAAATAAAATACAACACTTCTCCGGTTATATGGGGCGGAACTGGAAACAATGCCCAACATGCCTATTTCCAATGCCTGCACCAGGGGACACATCTGGTACCTGTTGATTTTATTGTCAGTCTTATAAGTAATAGTGAAAATAAAAACCATCATCAGGAGCTGCTTGCAAATTGTCTGGCTCAAAGCGAAGCACTTATGAATGGCCAGACAGTGGCAGAGACCAGTCAGGAAGCCTATAAAAATATTCCCGGGAATCGCCCTAGCACAACTATTCTGCTGGATGAATTATCTCCAGCCACATTAGGTTCACTATTATGTCTGTATGAACATAGATGTTTTGTACAAGCTCACATATGGAACATTAACCCATTTGATCAGTGGGGAGTCGAATTGGGAAAAAATCTTGCAAAACAAATCTCAGAAGAACTTCGCCATGGTAGAGAAAACAAAAGCACTGATAATACTGTTACTCATGACTCATCAACTGAAAGACTAATATCCTATTGCCGCAAAAAAAGTGACTCTTTATAGAAAATCTAGTCCTCATTCAGGACTTTTGCAGTTGTTAAAGAAAGCCTTTTCACCAGGGTCCTTAAAAACACCTTGTTGAAGTGTAGTTGGCAGCCCACGGATAACTGATCGATCACGGTACTGTTTATTTTCAAGAGGCGGACAGCGTCTTTTGCCTGAATCGTTGCTGTCCTTTCAGTATTAGACAGATAACCCATTTCTCCGAAACAATCCCCTGCTTTAATAGTTCCAATGCGGCTGGTTTTTCGATAAACATCAACATCACCCGCAACAATTACATAGAAAGCCTCGTCGACATCTCCCTGAACCAAAACTTCCTGGCCTGCTTCATATTCCTGCCATACACAGGATCGAATGATCTCCCATATTTCGGCTTCCGAAAAACCCTGAAAAAATTCCAGTTGCTGGACCTGCGTAAACCTTTCCTTCTCGTCAAGATCTTCCTGTGGCTCATCGAGATAATCAAATGCCAGGCTCAAGTCTGCTGCCATATTCAAACCCATCTTGTAACGCCTCTCAGGGTTCTTTTGTAGAACATGATGAATAATTTTCTCGAAAATTTCCGGGATGTCAGAGCGGTAACTTCTCAATGGCGGCGGTTGTTCATTAGTGATTTTGTAAATCAGCCGTGAAAAACCATCTGCGGCGAAAGGATGTTTGCCAGTTAATAATTCGTACATGACGATACCTAATGAGAACAGGTCCGTTTGATTTGTAATCATGTCTTCCTGCACCTGTTCAGGAGACATATAACGAGGAGAACCAACGAAGCCAGTCGGCATAGTGCTCTCTGCTTCCTCAGTCATTAAATGTGCGATACTAAAATCACAAAATTTAACATCCATGTCTTTTGTGAGCAGTATATTCGTGGGTTTGATGTCCCGATGAACAACCCCGACTCTATGTGCATAATCCAGCGCTTTTGCACATTTAAAAATGATTTGAACAACCTGCTCATAAGACAAAAGATTATCAGGTTTACAGTATGGTTTTATGGTGTGTCCACCTTCAACCAGTTCCATAACGATATAACAAATATCTCCTTCGGCACCTGCATCCAGAATTTCAACAATATTTGGATGTTTTAATTTCCCGGCTGTATGGGCCTCATTAAAAAATGTTTTTTTATAGCGTTCTGCGGTTTTTTTATTCTTGAATGTATGCTTATTGGCTACCTTCAGGGCAACACGATGATCAGTAAAAGGGTCATGTCCTTCATAGACCACGCCCATACTGCCACGGCCCAGTTCTCTGATTACTTCATACTTCCCCAGTTTTTTCGGTATGTCAGTCGCCATCGTTCATTCTATCTAGATTGATTCAGTAATATGGTTGTTAATACTACTTTATACCCAAACTACTTGGAAATGATAGCTCCTGCTGTACTTGGAATAGCATCATCAAGTACCATTCGCTTCTTTTTAGAAAACAACTATTTGATAAGTCATTATTAACATGAAAACTATTATCCTCGCAGCTGGAATTGGTCAACGCCTGGGAGATATTCCGGGCAACTCTTCGGAGAAAAAACCAAAATGCTTGCTGGAATTTGACGGCAGGAGCCTGTTACAAAGACATCTCGAAAACCTTTATCACTATGGCATTGATGACATCGTCATCATCACAGGTTTTGAATCCGATATGATTAAATCAACACTATCCATGATTGGTGCTGACCACGTTGATACTTGTTTTAACCCTGATTTCACCAGGGGCAGTATTTTAAGCATGTTATCAGGACTGAATACCCTGGAAGCAAGCCAGGATTTTATTCTGATGGATGCTGATGTGCTCTACGATCACAATATTCTTGGCAGATTAATCAATTCAGGCAAAGAAAATGTTTTCCTGCTGGATCAAGATTTCGAAATGGGAGAAGAGCCTGTGAAATTATGTGTTCGTAATGAGCATCTTATCGAGTTCAGAAAACAACTGGATGCAGATCTTGCTTTTGATTTTATGGGTGAATCTGTAGGTTTTTTCAAATTCACGTCTGCAACAGGAAAACAACTTGGTATAAAGGCAAACGAATATATCAACAGGGGAGAAGATGAGGCCCCTTACGAAGAAGTTATCAGGGATTTGTTACTGGCTAAACCTGAGCAATACTCATTTGAAGATGTGTCTGGTTTGCCCTGGCTGGAGATAGATTTTCCTGATGATGTTGTCAAGGCAAAGGATATAATACTGCCAAAACTGACAGACTTGCCCTAGAAACATACACAAGAACCATACACAAAGACCATAATTAAAAGCTACAAGCTAGAGTAAAAATGACCCAGAAGAAACTAATAAGCAAATGTGCAAAACTCCGCGCCCTACTCGAATCGGGTGAGCTTGAATTTATCATGGAGGCACATAATGGTATTTCAGCCCTGATAGTGGAAAAAGCAGGGTTTAAGGGGATTTGGGGCAGTGGACTATCAATGTCTGCACAATATGCGGTACGTGACAGTAATGAAGCCAGCTGGACCCAGGTCGTTGATATGCTGGAGTTCATGTCCGATGCAACAGAAATTCCAATTTTACTTGATGGTGACACTGGCTATGGCAATTTCAATAACATGCGCCGCCTGGTCAAGAAACTTGAGCAACGTGATATTGCCGGTGTCTGTATCGAAGATAAACAATTCCCAAAGACCAATAGTTTCATTGATGGCGAACGCCAACCACTGGCCGAAGTGGATGAGTTTTGTGGCAAGATTAAAGCCGGTAAAGACAGTCAGGACGATGAGGATTTTTGTATCATCGCCAGGGTTGAAGCACTGATTGCTGGCTGGGGTATCAAGGAAGCACTACGGCGTGCCGATGCTTATCACGAGGCCGGCGCAGACGGGATACTGATTCATAGCAAGCTGTCACAGGCTGATGAAATTCTGGAATTCGCATCCGAATGGGCAAACCGTTCCCCTCTGGTAATTGTCCCAACAACCTATTACAGCACGCCAACAGATATCTTCAGGAATGCAAATATTAGTCTGGTAATCTGGGCAAATCACATGATTCGTGCAGCAGTGGCTTCGATGGAAAAGATCTGTGCCGATATTTATGCAAATGAATCGGTGGCCGGTGTTGAAGATAATATTGCGCCCGTGAAACAATTATTTTTCCTGCAAGGTGCGGCAGAACTCAGCGAAGCTCAGGAGCGTTATTTACGGCCTAAAGGCTCGGAAACCAATGCCATTGTACTGGCAGCAAGTCGTGGTTTTGCACTCGGTGAACTCACTGAGGATAAACCTAAAGTAATGCTTTCAATCGGCGGAAAAACTGTTTTACGTCGTTTGCTAGACGAATTTAAAAATCAGAATATCAATAAAGTTACCCTGGTTGCTGGTTATAAACCTGAGGCTATAGATACCAGTGGCATAGAAATGAAAATTAATAAGGATTTTGAAACAACAGGTGAGTTGGCATCACTTACCCAGGTCATCAGTGAATTTCATGATGACATGATTATCACCTATGGTGACTTGTTGTTTCGTAGCTATATCCTCAGGGATTTGCTTGAAAATGAAGGTGATATTGTTGCTGTCGTTGACTCCTCTGTTGAGAATGATAATTACAGTGGCACACCTGATTATGCTTATTGCTCACAGAAAGAAGACCGGGCCATATTCAAGCAGGATGCATATTTGAATCATGTCTCTGAAGAAAAAAATACTGCATCAGGCGACCCTACTGGTCGATGGATAGGCTTGTTACGCGTACGTGGTCAAGGCAGGCAATGGATCGAAGATGCCATTGATGAATTAAAACCTCACGATAACTTTAAGCAAATGTCCCTGGCCGATCTCCTGAATCAGTTAATCAAGATGAATCACCCTGTCAAAGTCCATTACATCAACGGTCATTGGGTTGATATCAATGCATTGGCAGATATCGACCGTGCCGGTGATTTTACCAAGCTGTAGACCAGGTATTTTTTAGGAAAGAGAAAGTGATACAGGCAGAAGATTTTATTGAGGCAGCACGTGAGCTAGGTTTCCAACGCTATACGGGCGTGCCCTGCTCGTTCCTCACGCCTTTTATAAACTACGTTATCAACGATGAATCTCTAAATTACGTGTCATCTTCAAATGAAGGTGATGCCATTGCTACAGCCGCGGGCGCAGCGATGGGCGGAGAAAGGTCTATCGCCATGATGCAGAACTCGGGACTGGGAAATGCTGTCAGCCCCATCACCTCGCTAAGTTACGTGTTCCGTATTCCCATGATAATTATCACCACTCATCGTGGTGCACCAGGCATAACAGACGAACCCCAACATGAATTAATGGGACAGATCACCGGTGAAATGTTCGATGCCATGCGTATTCCATGGGAAACATTTCCTATGGAAAAAGAAGACATTGCACCAGCATTAAAGCGTGCCTGTGAATTTATGGAAAAAGAACAAAGACCATACGGTTTTATTATGCAGAAAGGTACGATTGCTGCACATGAGCTGAAAAATAATAGTCTTGTTGCATCCAAAAATACTGATATCGAGAAAAAGATATTCAATAAAAACAATGTGCCTCTGCTTAGTAGAAACGAGGCACTGAAAAAAATTATTGAACATACACCTGTTGAGAATTCTGTTGTCATCGCAACCACAGGGTTCACGGGACGAGAGTTATTTGCCATTGATGACCGTAAGAACCAACTCTACATGGTTGGCTCCATGGGCTGTGCTTCTTCACTGGGTCTGGGTCTGGCACTGGCACGTCCTGATTTACAGGTAGTGGTGGTTGAAGGTGACGGGGCAGCACTGATGCGCATGGGTAATTTTGCAACTTTAGGCAGTTATGGCGGGGACAATCTCACTCACATCATTCTGGATAATGAAGTACATGATTCAACCGGTGCGCAAGCCACAGTCGCAAACAATGTAAAATTTGCAGAAATCGCTGCCGCCTGTGGTTATGCCGTGACTTACCAGGGCGATGACATTGAATTGATAGAACAATTATTTAATTGCAAGAAACAGGCAGGCGCAAAATTTGGACACCTCAAGATTTCAGCGGGGGCAATTGAAAACCTGCCTCGACCTGATGTCACACCGGTTGAGGTCTTGCAAAGACTGATGCAACATATCGATTCGAGTTTCTAGACAACATACATAAATGCCCGAAATATTATTAAATCCCGGTCCTGTAGTCCTCAGCGAGCGTGTTCGTAATGCCATGTTGCGTCCTGATCTATGTCATCGTGAAACAGAGTTTGCTGAATTACAAAATAGCATTCGCCATGATTTATTAAAGGTCTATCCCCTGCACGAAGATAAATGGGCTGCGATTCTAATGACCGGTTCTGGCACTGCTGCGATGGAGGCCATGATGACCAGCCTGATACCTGATCACGGCAAGGTACTGATTATTGAAAATGGTGTCTATGGGGAACGCCTGAGCAAGATTGCAGAAATTCATCAGATTAATCACATGAGCTTACACCATGAATGGGGCGCAGCCATCGACCTGAAACTGCTAGAAGACGAACTACGGTACAAAGAAGGATTCAGTCATGTTGCTGTGGTCCATCATGAAACCACTACCGGACGACTAAATGATCTGGCAGGTATAGCGGCAGTCTGCGCCAAATATAATTTACCTATCCTGCTGGATGGTGTCAGTAGTTTTGGTGCCGAGGATATTGAATTTGAAGACTGGAACATCGTTGCCTGTGCTGCCACAGCCAATAAATGTTTACATGCTGTGCCCGGAACCTCGTTTGTCATTTGCAACAGGAATGCGCTCGATGTCATGCAAGCAACACCGCCCAGAACGCTCTATCTTGATCTCTCCAGTTATTTGAAAAGTCAGGATGCAAATGGCACACCTTTCACGCAATCGGTGCAAACCTTCTATGCACTTGCCGAGGCCCTGAAAGAATTACAGGATCAAGGCGGCCAGAAGAAACGCCAACAAAGCTATTGGAACAGGCTGAATATCGTCAGAGAAGGTTTAGGTGAACTGGGGATCGATGCCTTGATGCAGGCAGAAGATTGTTCCTGTGTCCTCAATGCCTTTAACTTACCAGCAGGCACTGACTACCAGACATTACATGATGAACTCAAGAAAAACGGATTTGTTATCTATGCTGGTCAGGGTGATCTATCACAAACACTTTTCAGAATTTCATGTATGGGTGAAATATCTGATCAGGATATGGAGAGATTTGTAGACGTAATGGGTGGTATTGTCTAACTATCTACACGCTCTTGATTTTGGCACTCTGCTTATTCTCACCCAGATGATGTCGAATAAATTCCATTAAACCTTCCTTATTCATACCAACATCATTGAGCATGTCGTCTCTGGAGCCATGCTGGATTGGCCGATCTGGCAGGCCATAATTTACAATTGCCTGCACCACACCATTCTCAGACAAGACCTGATTCACTGCCTCACCTGCACCACCTTGAACCACATTTTCTTCCACTGTGACTATCAAGTCATGAGTCGCCGCCATTTTCAGGATCAGTTCTTCATCGATAGGCTTAACAAAACGCATATTGACGACAGTTGCGCCAAGTTCATCACCCACTGCTTGCGCAAAATCCAGCATCACCCCGAAAGCAAGGATCGCAACCCGCTTACCCTGTGACCGTATTTCAGCCTTGCCAACAGGCAGAGCGGTCATTTCTTTCTCGACCTCAACGCCTGGTCCGCCACCTCTTGGATATCGTACTGAGGCCGGACCATCAATTTGAATTCCGGTATAGAGCATTTGCCGACATTCGTTTTCGTCTGCGGGCACCATGATGACCATGTTCGGTAAACAACGCATAAATGAAATATCGTAAACACCATTATGGGTTGGACCATCGGCACCGACGCAGCCAGCACGATCGATGGCGAATAACACAGGAAGATTTTGTACAACTACATCATGAATCAATTGATCATAGGCACGCTGCAGGAATGTAGAATAAATCGCAACAACAGGTTTCAGGCCATCACAGGCCATGCCCGCTGCAAGGGTGACACTATGCTGTTCTGCAATACCAACATCGAAATAGCGATCAGGAAATTTTTGTTCATATTCAACCAGTCCAGACCCCTCTCGCATGGCCGGTGTGATTGCAACCACACGTTTATCCATTGCGCTGATATCGCAAATCCAGTCGCCGAATATTTTGCTATAGGTGGGTGCTGATGGTTTTCCGGATGGCACAATACCTTTCACAGGATCAAATGCTGTCACGCCATGATATTTAATCGGCTCGGCTTCTGCCGGTGCATAGCCTTTGCCTTTCTTGGTAATGATATGAAGGAATTGAGGACCTTTTAATTCATGAATTCCCTTCAGGGTTGAAATCAGCGTGGGTAGATCATGTCCATCAATTGGGCCAATGTAATTAAAACCAAATTCCTCAAATAAAATGCCTGGAGTCAATAATCCTTTGACATGCTCTTCTGCATACCTGGCGATATCCAGTGCATTAGGCACTTTTGACAGGACTTTCTTACTCCCGTCTTTAACTGTTTTATAGAGTTTCCCTGAAAGGATCTGGGCAAATCGGTTCGAAAGGGCACCTACGTTTGGCGAAATCGCCATATTGTTGTCATTCAAAATAACCAGCAGGTCGGCGTGCACATCACCTGCATTATTCATCGCCTCAAAGGCCATGCCTGCTGTCAGACCACCATCACCGATAATAGCGACTGATCTTCTCTGACTGCCCGTTTGCCTGGCAGCAATTGCCATACCCAGTGCTGCACTGATCGAGGTGCTCGAATGACCAACACCGAAGGCATCATATTCGCTCTCTGCGCGCTTGGGGAAAGGTGATACACCACCCCATTGACGAATGGTGTGCATCTGATCCTTTCGACCCGTCAGGATTTTGTGGGGATATGCCTGATGCCCTACATCCCACACCAGATTATCATCAGGGGTATTGTAGATGTAGTGAAGTGCAATGGTGAGCTCAATTGTGCCCAGTCCTGCGGCAAAATGGCCGCCACTTTGACTGACAGAATAAAGCAGGAACTCCCTGAGTTCTTTTGCCAATGTTTCCAGATCTGATTCTGGTAGCTTACGCAGGTCAGCCGGGCTATTGACCCTATCCAGCAAGGGTGTACTTATTGCCATAACTGACTCTTGACCCGACTCTTGACCTGTTTCTTGATTATTATTTGAACTCATCACAAACTTTTATTAAGGAAAGCCCTGTATTATGTAGTTGCCCCATTTTCCTTGCAAGAACATTATATTGCATATGGAAACATTATATTTAACTATTAAACAGGATGCTCGGCCTTTAAAGCCTTCATTTTATAAGCAATTTAGGGCAAAATGACGCGTTGCCAGAAAGAACAATAACCGGAGTCAAGCATGGCCGTTCCACTCATACAACAATATCGAATCGCAAAATACATCATCGGACAGAAACTTCGTCGTGTGGAGAAGTATCCTCTGGTATTAATGCTTGAGCCTTTATTTCGATGCAACCTCGCTTGTGCTGGATGTGGCAAGATTGATTACCCGGAAGAAATACTGGACAAACGCCTGAGCTATGACGAATGCATGGAAGCCATTGATGAGTGTGGTTCCCCGATGGTCTCCATTGCCGGTGGCGAGCCACTGATTCACAAGGAAATGGCCAAAATTGTTCATGGTTTTATCGATAGAAAGAAATTTGTATATTTATGTACCAATGCGCTGCTGCTGGAAAAACGTATGGCAGATTATTCCCCATCACCCTATCTGACCTTTTCAATCCACCTGGATGGCAACGAGATGCGGCACGACAACTCAGTTTGTCGTGAAGGGGTCTTCAAAAAATGTGTTGAAGTCATCAAACAAGCGCGTTCCAGAGGTTTTCGTGTAACCATTAATTGCACGCTGTTTCAGGGAGAAACTGCCGATGAAATTGCTGAATTCATGGATATGGCGATGGAACTAGGTGTTGAAGGTGTCACCATTTCTCCAGGATACAGTTACCAACATGCACCAGACCAGGAATCGTTCCTGAAGAACCAGGAAAGCAAGCAACTGTTCCGTGATTTATTCAAGCTTGGCAAGGGATTGAAATGGCGTTTTAACCAGTCTTCACTTTACCTCGATTTCCTCGCAGGCAACCAGAGTTACCAGTGCACGCCCTGGGGTAATCCGACCAGGAATGTCTTTGGCTGGCAAAAAGCCTGCTATCTACTGGTTGACGAAGGCTATACCACATCATTCAAAAGCATGCTGGCAGAGACTGAATGGGATAATTACGGTAAGGGACGCAACCCCAAATGTGCCAACTGCATGGTGCATTGTGGCTTTGAAGCCTCAGCGATTAACGATACATTCAGGCATCCATTAAAGGCACTGAAAGTTGCTATAAAAGGTCCTGACACTGAAGGACCCATGGCACCTGAGCTTCCTGTCCTGTACAAGGAGCAACCCGCGGTTGTCACTGAACATGTCATTCACCAACAACCTACGGCCGCCTGTAGCTCGCAAAAAGAAGTCGCCTAGAGGTCTGAAGTAATGGCCAGTAAATGTATGGCCAGATAAATTAATAGAATATAGCCTTT
>JAIVVP010000022.1:0-13473 GCA_049189775.1 Gemmatimonadota bacterium
CGTTAAATTATTCTGAGCTGCAGGCAGCCATCCCTGTTGCTGGTGTGCTCTGGTTGACGACGGGTGGTGTTGCCTACACGGTTGGTGTCGTATTTTATGTGCTGGATATCCAGAAAAAACTTCGTCACGCACATGGAATCTGGCACTTGTTTGTCTTGACCGGTTCCATCTGTCATTTTATTTCTATCGTTACATACGTTAGATAGTAGCGCTGCTACAGGCAGCACTGACATTCTCAAATAAAAAATAATTTTAGAGTTTGGGTAAAGTATACTTGTTAATAAATATATAGAAATTTTGACAAAAAATGATTTCTCATAATTCCTGCAGATTATTCTTACAGTTTATGTTGCTGATGGCTTTATCACTTCCTCTTGGGGTGCATGCTGAGCATAAGATATATTACAACGGTTCTCTGGCCGGGAATAAAGTAGTGATTAAAGTAAATGGTCACAACAGGATCCTGGCTCGAGGACAAAAGAGTAAAGAGGGCATCGAGGTACTTTCATTCAACAGGAATGAGGTAATCGTAAGGGTACATGGCAAGCGTTATCAATATAAGAAAAAAAGCAAAAAAGGCATAGCACTTGAGGATGAAGTTACAATACCTTTAACTGATGTTCCTTCTATTGGCTTATCCGGGTATTACATAAGCGGGTTCATTAATGGAAAGAAAACTGGTTTCCAGGTAGATACGGGTGCGACGGCTGTGGCCTTAACTTTAAAAGACGCCAAGCGTCTTAATATACGTCTGCATAAAAAGGACAGAATAACTGTAGGTCTTGCTGGAGGGATAAAAGGAGAAGGATGGAAGACCACACTTGATTCAGTCAGGCTGGGTGATATTGAGATAAAAAATGTATCCGCCATAGTTATTAAAAGTCGCCAGGATGTTAATGTCCTTCTTGGCATGTCCTTTCTTAAGAAACTGGAGATCAGCCAATCAAAAGACAAAATGACTCTCAAATATACGCCCCCTTAAACCTGCACATGCCTGGCAGATAGTCGACAAAGCCACTATGATACAGTTATTATATTCAGGTCTTACTATCGGAAAGAAATTATGGATAACATGGAATCCTCACGAAAGATTTTAATCATTGACGATGATGGTGATTATAGAAAGCTTCTGCGGAACTGGCTGACCAGCCAATTTCAGAGTATTGAAGTAGTTGAACACGATCCACTAGGGCAGGGCGTACCCGATAGCAATTTTAACTGGTCAGACTTTGATGTCCTGTTACTTGATTACAATCTCCGACTTGATGGTATTACCGGTCTGAATATCCTGCAGGACAATTATGATAACCTCCTGTTTCCAAAAACGATTATGCTTACCGGTGCAGGTAATGAAGAAATCGAGGTGCGGGCTCTCCGGTCAGGTGTTTCAGATTACTTGCGCAAGGATCAGCTAAAGAAAGAACAACTCAATGTTGCTATAAACAACGCTTTATCTCAACAGTTATCCAGACAACAACAGATCTATGCCTTGAATGATGTCTTGCAAGGATCAGAAACAGAATCAAAAAAAATTATTGAAGTTTATAAAATGCAATATGTGGAGATGCATGAACAGGAAGTACAGCGTTTACAGACAGATATGCAAAAGATTCAACATGATTTAAAAAATAGTCAGGCAGCGTTGGCAATTCTGGAAGGGGTACAAAAAAATGCCGATGTAGAAAAGAATAAATTACTTGCCATGATACGAGATCTAAATACACAACAGTCAACAGCAAGTGAAGAAACAGATATTAAAGATAAGCTGGATACAACTCAGGATATATTATTGCATGGCAGTGCAGAAATAGAAGATGTCAAACAGAGTATAGAAGATGCCAATTTTGCGATAGAAAAAACCAGGTGGAAACAGGACAAGGGTACCAGCGCACAACTGGAAGTCGAAAATGAACTAAGCATTGTAATGGAAGACAAGAATCAGCCATCCGAGGCCGGGAAAGATATGCGTGAGCGACTGGAGTTGTATCTTGATCGTGAGACGGAAAAAAATAGCTTTGATAGTAATAGTCAAAATCTTCTTGATGATCTCGCTTCACAGCTGGACAAGAAGGATGAGTGACGAGATCAATAAACAATAGGGTCAGTGATAATTGATTGGATGAGCGTCTGCTTCCCAGCGAAAGCGGATATTCACAATGATTGTTGTTAGTATTTCAGATAGTTGATCATGAACTTGTAAGGAAAATCCTACATGAGCCGTAAAATAATAAATACAGATAAGGCACCCGCAGCTATTGGACCTTATAGTCAGGGCGTAGTGATTGATGATGTACTTTACACATCAATGCAAATTCCATTAGACCCCTTAACAGGGAATTTAATTGGAAAGACATCAAGTGAGCAGTTAAAGCAATGCATAGAGAATCTAAATAATATAATTGTTGCTGCTGGAGCAAACTTAGAAGATGTGGTTAAAACGACTATTTATCTGACAGATATGAAGCAGTTCAATGATATTAATGAAATTTATTCTCATTATTTTTCAGACAATCCGCCTGCTCGTGGAATAACTGAAGCTTCTGCTCTTCCCAAGGGTGCATTAATAGCGATAGAAGCAATTGCTAAGATCAACAAATCATAATTAACATAAAAAACTATGACACTAATAATCTCAAGAAGTGAAGTGGAGTCAGTTCTTACGATGGAAGATAGTATAGCAGTGACAGAAATTGCTTTTACTGAACTTGCAAATGGCAACGTTAATATGCCTCAACGTACAGTTATTCCTGTTCAGGAACACAGCGGTACATTTCTGGCTATGCCTGCCTATATCGGTGGGGAGTTAGATGCTCTGGGGTTAAAACTGGTAACTGTTTATCCAAATAATCCGTCTAAATACCAACTTCCAACCATCATGGGGACCTTACAGCTTTGTGACCAGCACACAGGTGAAGTGATTGCTATCATGGATGCTGCTTACCTGACAGCCGTTAGGACAGGTGCTGCCAGTGGTGTCGCTACGAAGTATTTGGCTAGAGAGAACGCAACTACTTGTACTGTTTTCGGTGCAGGTGCACAGGCTCAAAAACAAATTGAAGCAATGGTACAGGTCAGACCAATCGAAAAAATATTAGTGATAGCCAATTCCCTGGAATCGAGCCAGAGTTTTGCTGATGATATGAGTGAAGCATTGAATATTTCTATTGAGGCGTCTGAGGATATTGAAAGTGCAATTAAACAGTCAGATATAGTTGTGACCGCAACTAGTAGTCAGGAGCCATTATTTGATGGTAACTGGCTGCAAGCTGGTACTCATATCAATAATATTGGATCACACTCGGTTAATGCTCGTGAACTGGATACCACAACCGTAGTCAGGTCTAAATTTGTTGCTGATCTTAAGGAAGCAAATCTGGCAGAGGCCGGAGATATTCTAATCCCAATCCAGGAAGATGCAGTAACGGAAGATAAAATTTATGCAAATCTTGGTGATATAGTCATTGGAAATAAACCAGGTCGTGAAAATGATGATGAAATTACTGTCTTCAAATCATGTGGTTTAGCTATACAAGATATATCTACGGCATTAGCAGTTTATAAGGCGGCATTGGAGAAAAATATAGGCACAGAAGTATCCTTGTAATATTTTACTCATAAAATCCTCATTACTAGTAAATGAAAATAAGTTTTAATGTCCGCTTTCAGTATGAAGCAGACCTTTTATGTAAATGACTCACAATGTCTACTCCCGGCTGTATCTATAGGGCAGGGTATAATCACATTAACTGCCAACAAATTGATGATATTAGTGCATGCTAGAGCAAGAATGGTGCCGGATGAGGACTTGACAATTTTGTCTGGAACAAAATTGGACAGCTTTAGCTGCCCGCAGGGCAATGACCATGGAAGGTCATTGTCAGCTCTCGACCAGATAATTATGACCGAGAGTTCACAGTCTATTTGATGTGTATGTTTCGTGTTTTCTGGGTGAAAATTGGAATGGTGCCGGATGAGGGACTCGAACTCTCGACCTTCCGCTTACAAGGCGGGTGCTCTACCAACTGAGCTAATCCGGCGTAGACTGATGCTACAGAAGGTGCGCAGAGTATATATATTTGTCCCCCGAATCAAACATTTCTTGGCATATTTTTTAGCCTCAGCACAAGCTCTCCGGTAGAATGCCTCGCCTCAATAACACCATTCACAGCTAATCAGGATAAATTTGTGTCAAAAGTTGGTTTTGTCAGTCTCGGGTGCCCGAAAGCACTGGTCGATTCGGAGCGTATCCTTACGCAATTACGCGTTGATGGCTACGATATCGTCAATTCATATGACGGTGCGGATGTAGTTGTCGTCAATACCTGTGGCTTTATTGACAGTGCCAGGGATGAATCCCTTGAAGCCATTGGTGAAGCCATCAATGAAAATGGCAAGGTGATTGTCACCGGTTGTCTGGGCGTGCATGAAGACCAAATTCGAGAAGCACATCCCGGCGTCCTCAGTGTCACTGGGCCACAACAATATGAACAGGTGGTTGCCGCGGTACACCAACATGCACCTAAACCTGCACACGATCCCTACACAGACCTGGTTCCGGAACAGGGGATCAAATTAACCCCCAGGCATTATGCCTATCTGAAAATCTCGGAAGGATGTAACCACAAATGTAGTTTTTGCATTATTCCTTCCATGCGCGGAAGGCTCGTCAGCAGGGCTATTGATGATGTCATGCGAGAAGCAGAGGCATTGGCAAGGGCAGGGGTCAAAGAATTACTGGTTATTTCCCAGGACACCAGCGCTTATGGTTCTGATATTAAATATCAATCCGGAGATTGGCGCGGACAGACCTATGATTCCAGTTTCATGGATCTTTGCCGTGCACTGGGTGAACTGGGTATCTGGGTGCGCCTGCATTATGTTTATCCCTATCCTCATGTAGATAAAATCATCCCATTGATGAATGAAGGCAAGATATTGCCTTACCTGGATGTACCTTTTCAACATGGCAGTCCACGGATTCTAAAATTAATGAAACGCCCCGCTGCTGCTGAAGATACATTACAAAGAATTAATGCCTGGCGTGAAATCTGTCCTGACATCACCATTAGGTCAACGTTCATTGTTGGTTTCCCGGGTGAGTCAGAAGAGGATTTTGATGAGTTACTTGGATTTCTGGATGAGGCCCAGTTGGATAGAGTAGGGTGCTTTAAATATTCTAATGTCGATGGTGCCAGGGCCAATGAACTTCCTGATGCCGTTGCAGAAGAAGTCAAAGAGGAACGTTGGCAGCGCTTTATGGAAAGGCAAAATCAGATCAGCACACAAAAACTGGAAAACAAGATCGGCAAAACACTTGAAGTATTGATCGATGAAATAAATGAAAACGAGGTCATTGGTCGTAGCCATGCCGATGCACCAGAGATTGATGGTCAGGTCATTATTGAAAATACGGGTGGATTAAAACCTGGTGATCAGGTCAAGGTGCTTATTGAAGCCTCTGGAGATTACGATCTTTGGGGTAAGGTTGTTGACCAGGGTCATTGACCAGGCTATTAATCTCGTAGCAGGGCATCCAGGTGGTCGACAGCTTCAACCCAGTCAGAATCTTCATCGTACGACTCCTTGAGGAAATCGGCCTGTGAACGGGTCCAGAAGTCGGCCTCCCAAATTGGCGTATCCGAGGGAATACCCTTGTTTTTATGAATAAAACTATCTATGTCAGGCTTCTCATTTGCTAGTCCAATTTGCAGGAAAAGATCCTTGACGAGATGTAATGAAGTATCCATAAAAACTCCCGATTGATAATCATCTGTTTCTATCCATAGGGATAGTACTTAAAATGGCGGAAATCAAATCAACTGTGAAAAATGCGAGAATTGCCGGTTAACTTAGCCCCCTGACATCAATCATGACATCAAATCCAGATTACCATCCACTTGCAGACCGTATGCGACCGCAGTCAGTTGAAGAATTTGCCGGTCAGCACCATATTCTGGCTCCAGAAAAACCCCTTAGAGTTGCGATAGAAAATGGTCGTTTACATTCCATGGTCTTCTGGGGACCTCCCGGCACGGGCAAGACAACGATTGCCAGAATCATTGCAAACTCATGTGAAGCACAATTTATTTCACTTTCAGCCGTGCTCAGTGGTGTGAAGGATATTCGTGCTGCGATTGAGCAGGCAAAGCAATATCGAGATGTTTATAACAAAGATACCGTCCTGTTCGTCGATGAAGCACATCGTTTCAATAAATCACAACAAGATGCATTTTTACCTTATGTCGAGGATGGCACGGTAACATTCATTGGTGCCACGACAGAAAATCCATCCTTTGAATTAAATAATGCGTTGCTTTCACGTGTGCGGGTTTATGTTTTAAAGTCGCTGGAAATAGATGACATAAAGAACATATTACTGAAGGCACTGACAGATAAAGATCGGGGGCTCGCAGATCAGGGTCTGACACTGGAAGACTCAGCGATGCAGAAGCTGGCGGAAATTGCCGATGGTGATGCGCGAAGGGCATTAAATCTTCTGGAGATCGCTTCTGATTTGTCAGAAGGGAACACCATCAGTGACGAATTGATTGAAGAAGTAGTGAGCGGTGGTGGCGTGCGTCGTTTCGATAAAGGTGGAGAGGCCTTTTACGACCAGATCTCCGCATTACATAAATCAGTCAGGGGTTCTTCACCAGACGCATCATTATACTGGTATGCGCGTATGCTGGATGGTGGTTGTGACCCACTTTATATTGCACGAAGGGTCGTGCGCATGGCCTCTGAGGATATTGGTAACGCAGATCCACGTGGCTTGCGACTTGCTTTAGATGCCTGGGAAACCCAGGAACGACTAGGTTCTCCAGAAGGGGAATTGGCCATTGCCCAGGCGATTGTCTATCTGGCCTGTGCGGCCAAAAGCAATGCGGTTTACAAGGCCTACAATACCGTCATGAGTGATGTTAAAAACAGCGCCTCCCATGAAGTCCCCTTACATTTGCGTAATGCGCCAACCAAACTTATGAAAGAACTCGATTATGGTAAGGAATATCGTTATGCACATAATGAGCCTGACGCCTATGCAGCAGGGGAGCACTATTTCCCGGAAGGTATGCAAGAACAACACTATTATCATCCTGTCGATCGCGGTTTAGAGATCAAGATTGCCGAAAAACTGGCAAAATTGAGAAGTCTCGACAAGCAAGCTAAAAAAGGCAATTAGGCTGTTTATCATATAAAATACAGCTCTTGATAGATTCAGACGGAATTTCAAATACGTGACTCAATTAGCATTCATTGCAGCGGGTGGTGCCACAGGCGCATTAATGCGTTACTGGATGTCGAATGGCATTTATGCACTGTTTGGTAGAGGCTTTCCCTACGGAACATTAACCGTCAATGTGGTCGGTTCCCTGTTAATGGGTTTTTGTTATGTATTCATGATCGAACGCATGGATGTGAGTGTTGAATGGCGCGCAGCTTTAATGATTGGTTTATTGGGTGCCTTCACTACCTTTTCAACATTTTCTATTGAAACATTAAATCTGCTCGAATCAGGCGAACAAATGAAAGCCGCATTGAATATTCTTTTGAGCGTTACGCTGTGTATATTGGGTTGTTGGTTAGGCATGATTGTTGGGAGAAACGTATGAACGAGACTGAAGTCACAATTGTCAGGTTATATTTACATGAAGCCAAGGCACACATGCATGAACTGCTGCAATATTTACATGATGAAAGCAAGGTGCAAGGTGTGACCGTATTTCGTGGTATCACAGGATTTGGCAGTTCAGGTGCAGTACATTCATCAACATTAATTGATATGTCACTGGACTTGCCTATTGTCATCGAGTTTTTTGATACCGCCGAGAAGGTTGAACCTATCATCGAACATTTAAATACATTAATTAAACCTGGCTGTATTGTTTACTGGTCTGCAAAGATAAATTTATAAGAATAAATAAGGATTTTGTACCCATGTTGGATCCACAAGCATTAAGAAATGACATAGCGGATGTTGCAAAGGCGTTGACCAAAAGAGGGTTCACGCTTGATATTGCTGCTATTGAAACCCTGGAAGAAAAGCGTAAAGAAATACAGGTAAAGACACAGGAATTACAACAACAAAGAAATTCTCGTTCAAAGGAAATTGGCAAGGCCAAGGCACAAGGCGAAGATATTCAGCCACTACTCGATGAAGTCGCATCATTAGGTGATGATCTGACAAGCAGTGAACGTGAACTCGATGAAGTTCAAAATGATTTGAATGAGATCGTCATGGGTATACCCAATATTCCTCATGATTCTGTTCCCGAAGGGCAAACCGAAGATGACAATGAAGAAGTCCGTCGTTGGGGTGAACCCGGGGTTTTTGATTTTGAGGTCAAGGATCATGTTGATTTAGGGGAGTCAATGGGACTGCTGGATTTTGAAGCAGGTGTGCGTATCGCCGGATCACGATTCTCTGTCATGCAAGGTGGTATTGCACGATTACATAGGGCATTAATCCAGTTCATGCTGGATACCCATACGCAGGAACATGGCTATACCGAATTGAATGTGCCGTATCTGGTAAATGCAGATAGTTTGCGGGGTACAGGGCAACTGCCGAAATTTGAAGAAGATTTATTTCATATTGAAGAGCATGGTTTATATTTAATACCAACAGCAGAAGTGCCTGTGACCAATCTGGTTAGAGACCAAATCCTGTCACAAGATTCCATGCCACGTAAATATGTTTGCCACACGCCTTGCTTCCGTAGTGAGGCCGGTTCCTATGGGAAAGATACCCGCGGTATGATCCGCCAACATCAGTTCGAAAAGGTAGAACTGGTGCAGATGGTCAAAGCTGAAGATTCTTATGCTGCTCTGGAAGAACTCACAGGACATGCTGAGAAGATTTTGCAACTACTAAAACTACCATACAGAGTGGTAACGCTTTGCGGTGGCGATATCGGTTTTTCAGCAGCCAAGACCTATGACATTGAAGTCTGGTTGCCAGGCCAACAAAAATATCGCGAGATATCTTCATGCAGTAATTTTGAAAGTTTCCAGGCACGCCGCATGAAAGCCCGTTGGCGTAATCCAGAAAGCGGCAAGCCAGAACTTGTACATACCCTGAATGGTTCAGGTCTGGCAGTGGGTCGTACATTAGTTGCAGTATTGGAAAACTATCAAGATAGTGACGGACATATTACAATACCGGAAGTTTTGGAACCTTATATGGGTAGGTTAGAAATCATTGCTTAATAAATAATGGGTGCTCAAATACAAATAACCGAAGATCTAACAGATTTTCGAATCAAGGCAACTCTGGGCGTTACTATTATTGCGCTCTGCATACTAACTCCATTTTCAATAAATAATTTTTTACAGGCTCGCTTTACACTGGGCATAGGATCGATATTTATTTTGATCCTTTGCGCAGTCAATGCATGGAACTGTGTCCAGAACCGCTATCGTCCTTCACTCATTTTGTATGGTATCGTACCAGCAGTTACCTTGTTCCTGTTCTTTGCTTTCCAGGAACAAGGCGCAATGATTGCATTTTGGTGTTACCCAGCCTTGCTTGCCTTCTATTTTATGTTACCTGAAAACCAGGCGAAGGTAGCAAACGTAGTCCTTCTTTGCATAATCTTTCCCCAGGCATGGGGTATCCTTGACCAGGCTTTTATGATGCGGTTTGTCGTCACAATTCTGGGGGTGAGCGCTTTTTCTGCCATGTTCCTGCATGTTATTACTGCCCAGCAGAAAATATTAACAATGCAGGCTGTGACTGACCCACTCACAGGACTTTTAAATCGGAAGACGCTCGAGGATAAATTCGAAGAGATTATTTCACAGAACCATCGAACGGGCACACCTATGACCCTCTTAACTCTCGATCTTGATAACTTCAAAGAGGTCAATGATAAATGGGGTCACCATACGGGTGATAAGGTCCTGCGTGGTGTCTCAGATTTTTTGCAAAAACGTATCTATCGTCGAACTGACAGGATATTTCGTATTGGTGGTGAGGAATTCCTCGTGTTTCTATATAACACGAATACTGCAGATGGCATGGAGGTTGCTGAAGAACTATGCAGTGGGCTTGAATCCACTCCTCTGCTTCCCGAACAGCCGGTGACAGTCAGCATTGGCGTTGCTACCCTGAGGCCTGATGATGAATGGCAGGACTGGATGAGACGCTGCGATGAGAACCTTTATAAAGCCAAGGAGGGCGGCCGCAATATGGTTGTCTCCTGATATTTATGCAACGTTGTGAGTGGGCAAATGGCTCAGAATTATACGCAACGTATCATGATAAGGAATGGGGTGTTGTATCTACTGATGACAGGCATTTATTCGAGATGCTTATCCTTGAAGGTGCACAAGCCGGATTAAGCTGGATCACAATACTGAAAAAACGGGATAACTACCGGCAAGCTTACTATGGTTTTGATCCGGAAAGAGTTGCTCGCTTTACAAGGACATCGGTAGAAAGGCTGCTGAATAATCCAGGAATTGTACGTAACAGACTAAAAATAGAAGCATCCATAATCAATGCGAAAGCATTTCTGCAAGTCCAGAATGAATATGGATCTTTTTCAAATTACATCTGGAGTTTTGTTGACGCCAAACCGATCATCAACAGCTGGAAAAGCTTGCAAGAAATTCCTGCTGAAACAGTCGAATCGCAAAACATGAGTAAAGCACTAAAACAGCGGGGCTTTAAGTTCGTTGGGCCAACGATTTGCTATGCCTATATGCAATCTGTTGGAATGGTCAACGATCATGAAGTTAGCTGTTACAGATATAAGCAGCAATAATTCCTTCTATTTGTGCGCGATTTCTTTATCTGTAAACAGATAATCTTTTAGTTCTTTATCCATAGCCGGATCTTTTCTTCTGATCCACTCCAGCACCATGGCGGCATGTTCCTTTTCTTCATCACGATTATGCGCAAGGATGGCCCTTAGATCTTCATCTTTACATGCATCAACACGTTGGTTATACCAGTCAATAGCTTCTAACTCTTCCATGAGTGATGTGATGGCACGATGCATATCCCGTGTTTCATCTGTCAATTCAGAGATGGGTTCGTGATAACCTTCATTTGCCATTATGATATTCCCCTTAAGATATTTTCAGTGCTGCCTTACAGTATTTCTTTTAACACCGCATCCAGAGTTTCTTTCGCATCACCAAAATACATACGCGTATTTTCCTTGAAGAAAAGCGGGTTTTGAACACCGGCATAACCTGTTGCCATACTACGTTTTAGAACAATCGTTGTTTTGCCTTTCCAGCATTCCATTACTGGCATGCCAGCGATGGGACTGTTCGGATCGGTCTGGGCAGACGGATTAACGATGTCGTTTGCTCCGATAATGATGGATACGTCAATATCAGGAAAATCATCATTGATCTCATCCATCTCAAACACGATGTCATACGGTACTCGCGCTTCGGCCAACAGTACATTCATATGTCCCGGCATACGACCGGCAACAGGATGAATACCAAAACGGACATTGACACCTTTATCACGCAATGTCTGGGTGATTTCATGTACTGTGTGTTGTGCCTGTGCCACTGCCATTCCATAACCAGGAATGATCATCACTTCTTTGGCATTCAGTAAAAGTTCTGCAACTTCATCCGTGTAAATTTCTACCACTTCACCTTGATCTTCAACAGACCCTGCAGTCGCAGTCGTACCGCCGCCGGTACCAAAACCACCTGCAATGACGGCTATGAAGTTCCGATTCATTGCCCGACACATGATAAAACTCAGGATGGCACCACTACTGCCCACCAATGCGCCGGTCACGATCAACAGGTCATTGGATAACATGAAACCGGTTGCAGCTGCTGCCCAACCCGAATAACTGTTTAACATGGAAACAACCACCGGCATGTCTGCACCACCGATCGCCATGACCATATGAATACCAAAGAGCAGTGCAATAGCTGTCATGATCATCAACGGAACCATGGTATTGCCGCCAATATGTGATTGATGAACAAACTGATAACCGAAATAGATAGTGGCAATGAGCAGGCCCAGGTTTAACCAATGGCGTGCAGGTAACATCAATGGTGAACCACCGATCTTTCCGCTTAATTTACCAAAGGCAATGACCGAACCCGAGAACGTAATGGCACCGATCAATACGCCGACATAGATCTCTACTTCATGTATGGACTTTTCCACATCCGTTGTAAAAGTAATGGTTTCATCCATAAAAGTGACATAACCGACCATGACCGCGGCCACACCGACAAGACTATGCAGGATGGCAACCAACTCAGGCATCTGTGTCATAGCTACCTTTCTGGCCAGGGTGATACCCACGGTGCCGCCAATCAGCATAGCAATGATGATGAGATGGATATTGCCGGTGACACCAGGACCGAAGATGGTCGCCAGGATGGCGAGCGTCATACCGGCCATGCCGTAGTAATTACCCCGACGGGCTGTTTCCTGATGACTTAATCCACCCAATGTAAGGATGAATAAAATAATTGCTCCAATATAAGCTGCTGTTACTAAACCTTCTGACATGATAATCCCCTTATTTTCTGAACATCTGTAACATACGATGGGTAACGGCAAAGCCACCTACGATGTTGATGCTGGTTATAAGGACGCCAAAGGTTGCAAGTCCAACTAACAACGGCCCAGATGAGGATATTTGTAGCAGAGCGCCAATCACGATGATACTACTGACCGCGTTGGTAACACTCATTAACGGTGTATGTAATGAAGCGGATACGTTCCAGATAACCATATATCCTACAAAACAGGCCAACACGAATACCGTGAAGTGTGCCATGAACGAGGGTGGGGCGACTGATCCCAGGCCTGATAAAAAAAGCGCACCAATAACAACAGGCATCATTTGCTTGATGAGAGATGGCTGCTTCGGCTCTTCAACCACTGCAGGTGCTGTTTCTGCTGGTTTCGCTGCTGGTGCAGCGGATAGTTTCGGAGCAGGTGGTGGCCAGGTGATTTCACCTGCCTTAATGACCGTTGCCCCGCGCACCGCTTCATCTTCCATATCAATAGTAATTTCACCATTCTTTTCAGGGGTCATTTCGGTCAATAAATGACGAAGATTGGTTGCATAGAGTTGACTGGATTGATTCGGTAAACGACTTGGCAGATCGCTGTAGCCAATAATCGTGACACCGTTATCTGTGACGCTTAGTTCATGTGGTACGGTTAATTCACAGTTACCACCTTGTTCAGCCGCCAGATCCACAATCACACTGCCGTTCTTCATGGATTTCACCATCTCAGCAGTAATCAATTTTGGCGCAGGTTTGCCTGGAATCAGGGCAGTGGTGACAATGATATCGACTTCTTTGGCCTGCTCAGCAAACAGTGCCATTTCTGCAGCGATGAATTCATCACTCATGGTCTTGGCATAACCACCTTCACCACTACCGTCTTCTTCAAATTCCAGTAACAGGAAGTCTGCACCCATACTTTCAACCTGTTCCTTGACTTCAGGGCGGGTATCAAATGAA
>JAIVVP010000023.1:0-13356 GCA_049189775.1 Gemmatimonadota bacterium
AAAGTTAAAATACCTGGGATAGTAATAAGAAGGCTTTTTCTTCGAAAATTTAAAATTAAAGATCGCATGGCGGCCTCTCCAGAGATGGCTCATAGTAATGGTGCGCCACAGCATACACAGTCAACAAAGTAATGTAAATGATAATAATTCTCATTAACATTATAGGAAGCTTGGATGACTGATTAAATACAAGCTATATGACTGATTATTATGGTATTTTGTAGGTCTTGATCATATGATCATTAATATTGATTTGAGTCCTAACGGCAAAACGATAAGGAGAATGTAATGGATATCACAAGCTTCATCATAGTCGGTGTGCTGGCTGCAGGGATCCTCTATGCCATCATGATCTATAACAACCTGGTGTCTCTGAAACACAATGTGTCCAAGGCCTGGGCGAATATAGATGTCTTGCTCAAGCAAAGACATGATGAGCTTCCCAAACTGGTGGAGACCTGTAAACAATACATGGGTTACGAACAGGAGACCCTGGAAAAAGTCATGCAAGCCAGATCCGCTGTTTCAGCGGCACGTGAAAAAGGCGACATCTCTGCACTGGGTCCTGCTGAAACTCAACTTCGCATGGGGCTGGGTAATCTTTTTGCTTTAGCCGAGGCTTATCCTGATCTAAAAGCCAACGACAGCTTTCAACACCTGCAAGCAAGAATTTCCGGGCTTGAGAATGCCATCGCCGACAGGCGCGAGTTTTATAATGAGAGCGTTAACAACAATAATGTTCGAATAGAACAATTTCCTGATGTCATCATTGCCAGAAATCTTGGCTTCGGTGCCAAGGAATTGCTCGAGTTTAGTGAAGAAGAAACCAAAGATGTCGATGTAAAAGAATTATTTAGCGAATAACAATGATCTTCCTGCAGGCATCACTTTCAGGCCCTGCCGCTCAATGGGTCAGGCAGACTCCAGATGATGATTTCTGGACCTTTGCAATCATCCTGCTATTGCTTACCGTTGGCAGTTTTATCGGTGCCTTCTATTTTTTCCTGAGAAAACGCATCATCGAGGATACCCCGACTTCAAGGATAACTTCTGCGGCACAGGGTTATGTAGAACTTTCCGGGACTGGCAAGTTAATGCAGGACTCCATGATTTCCGGGGCACTCACGGGCATCACCTGTACCTGGTATAGCTATAGCATTGAGGAATACCGTAAATCGGGGAAAAACAGTCATTGGCTAACCATCGAACAGGGCATCAGCGATGACTTGTTTTTACTGATTGATGAAAGTGGTGAGGCGGTCATTGACCCAGATAAAGCCAACGTGACCCCAACCACAAGCGATGTCTGGTATGGACATAGTCGCCATCCTGAACCCGGAGGAAACAGATCAGGAAAAAAGAATGGCATCTTTTCCACAGGGATGGGCCGTTATCGTTATACCGAAAAACGCATGCATCCCGATGATCCACTTTATGCGATTGGCCTGTTTGATACCGTGGGGGGTGCAGGCACCGAATATAATTCAAATAATGATGTCGCGCATTTACTCCGGGACTGGAAGAAGAATAGTGAACAACTTCTGGCCCGCTTTGATGAAAACAAAGATGGGCAGATCGGTCTGGAAGAATGGCAAAAAGTCAGGGAAGCTGCATTAAAACAGATCCAGAGCCAGCACGCAGAGCAAAAAGCCACAGCTCCTGTCCATATGTTGGGTAAGACCTGTGACTCCAGGCGGCCCTTTTTACTCTCGGCACTGCCACAATCTGATCTGGTTAAACGTTATTCAATATATGCAGCTGCATTAATAGTGACATTTTTTATTGCGGGTACGCTTGCCACATGGATGATCGGGGTCAGGCTTACTGGATAATAATATTTTTGCTTATGCGGCTCATTCATTAGAATTAGCTCATCGGTTATAATCCTGTGACATCACACTTAATATAATTACATATACATTTAGAAAATGAATAACCCTCTTCTTCAGACTGACGGCTTACCACTCTTTGCTTCTATTGTGCCAGCGAACATAGAACCAGCGGTCGATCAGCTATTAAAAGACAATCGCGCTGAAGTTCAATCCCTGTTAAATAATAACCATACTGTTAGCTGGGAAAATACATTACAGCCAATAGAGGATCTTGATGATCGGCTAAATCGTGCCTGGTCACCGGCAAGCCACTTACATGGCGTTGCAGATAATCAAGAGCTAAGACAGGCCTATAATGCCTGCTTACCCAAGCTGTCAGATTATGCGACAGAGATGGGCCAAAACAAGGATTTGTATCTGGCCTACAAAACCATCTCGGAAAGCGAAGGCCATGCTTCACTGACTGATGCACAGAAGAAGATAATCAAAAATGCCTTACGAGAATTCAGACTTTCCGGTATTGAACTAGACGACGATAAACAGCAGGAATATAAAAAAATAAAACAGCAGCTGTCCCTGCTGCAAACCAGGTTTGAAGAAAACCTGCTGGATGCAACGCAGGCCTGGACCAGGCATGTGACCGACAGAAATGATCTGCAGGGAATTCCCGAATCTGCCCTGGCACTGGCAGCACAAAAAGCCGCCAGTGAAGATAAACAGGGATGGATATTTACCCTGGAATACCCTTCCTACATGCCTGTCATGCAATATGCTGACAATTCTGCTTTGCGTGAACAGATGTATATCGCATATATCACCCGTGCCTCGGATCAAGGCAAGGCTACAAATGGTTCTGATGCAGGGCAATGGGATAACTCGGAGATCATGAATCAGATCCTCGACCTGCGCTATCGACAGGCACGGTTACTCGGCTATGCAAGCTATGCTCATTATTCTCTTGCCAGAAAGATGGCAAATGATACAGACGAGGTCCTGGATTTTCTCAATGATTTGGCCTCGCGCTCCAAAACCATGGCGGAACAGGAACTGAAAGCACTACAGGAATTCGCAAAATCAGAATTTGATCTGCAACCATTAGAAGCCTGGGACATGGCTTACTATGCAGAAAAACTCAGGCAACATAAATATGCCCTTTCGCAGGAAGAATTGAGGCCATACTTTCCCGCACCCCAGGTGCTTGACGGATTATTTACCATTGTTAATCGTCTCTATGGTATTGATGTGAAAGAAAGAGAAGCTGTTGAAGTCTGGCATAAAGATGTTCGTTTTTTTGATATCTTCGATAGTACAGGTTCTCTACGCGGTGGCTTTTATATCGACCTGTACGCACGCTCGGGTAAACGTGGAGGCGCATGGATGGATGAATGTATCGTCCGCAAGAAATCCAGCTCTGATACACAAGCACCTATCGCCTACATCACCTGTAACTTCACCCCGCCGCTGGGAGATGATCCTGCCTTACTCACTCATGATGAAGTCATTACCCTGTTTCATGAGTTTGGTCATGGTTTACATCATATGCTGACATTGGTTGATTATCCCAGTGTCTCCGGAATTAACGGCGTGCCCTGGGATGCGGTTGAACTTCCAAGTCAGTTTATGGAAAACTGGTGCTGGGAACGTGAGGCTTTAGACCTTATCGCCAGACATTATAAAACAGGTGATTTAATCAGTGATGACATCTTTGAAAAAATGCTGGCGGCCAGGAATTTTCAGACCGGGATGCATATGGTAAGACAGCTCGAATTATCCCTGTTCGACTTCAGGCTGCATCTGGAATATGACAGTAAATCACCACTGAATATTCAGTCTCTGCTGGACGATGTACGTCAACAAGTCGCAGTTGTGCGCCCTCCCGACTATAATCGGTTTCAACACAGTTTTTCGCATATATTCGCAGGCGGCTACGCAGCAGGGTATTATAGTTACAAATGGGCGGAAGTACTGTCGGCGGATGCCTTTTCAAAATTTGAGGAAAACGGGATTTTTAACAAAAATACCGGTAATGAATTTTTGCATTCAATACTGGAACAAGGGGGCGTAAAAGAACCCATGGAAATGTTTATTAACTTTAGAGGTCGTAAACCAAGTATTGATGCCCTGTTGAAACATTCAGGAATTAATGCATGATTGTCAGGTAAATTTAACTGAAAACGAATATGAAATTTCCTTTTTCAATTTCTCATAGCATAGCCTCCAGAGCTGTTGTCTTGATGTTTGTTCTGTTTGGCTTCTTGCCTGTTAATTTACAGGCAGAAACTGTCTATATAACTGATAGCCTGTTTATTGGATTGCATAAAGAGAGATCTATCGACAGTGAAATATTAAAAGTTCTTCCCACAGGCTCTGCTTTGGAAGTCATCAGCCGCGATAATGATTTTGTAAATGTCCGCGATTCAGAAGGTGTCACCGGCTGGATTAGCAGCAACTACCTGATAAGCAATAATCCGGATATAAATGCAGGTTCGGATGCAGGAGCTGGTCAATCAAAAAGAGTCAGGGAATTAGAGGCTGAGTTACATAATATAAGAATGCAATTGACCAAACCTGATAAGTGGCATGTCATAGACCCGGAAGAGACAGCCAAATTGAAAAAGGACAACAAAAAACTCCGTCAGCAAATAAACACTGAAAAATTAAAGTCAGGTGAATTGCAGGCAAATCTGGCAGAACTAAGGAATCAAATCAGCCAGATGGGCGACAATAAAAAATATGATAAAGAGATGCAGGCCCTGACCGCGACCAACGCCCAACTTGAAGAAGAAATCAGGCAATTGCAAACAAGCAGAAAGACAAAGATGTCTATTCCAGATAATTTGAACATATCTTCTTCACTTATAGCGGCAGCAATTGCAGCGTTCATTGGTTTACTTCTTGGAATCATTTTCATGAACTGGCGGGAAAAACGCCGTTATGGCGGACTCAAGCTGTAAGTTTTCACACAGTACAATCTTTGAATCTATATTAATAAGGTATTGACCCGGCATGTTCCGCATAGCGACCTGGAATGTAAACTCTCTGCGTGTGCGATTACCCCACGTATTACAATGGCTAGAGTCAGAGCAACCCGATGTCCTTGCCTTACAGGAAACCAAGGTAACCGATGAAAACTTTCCACTAGAAGAAATCAATAATGCTGGCTATCAAGTCAGCTTCAGTGGTCAAAAAACCTACAATGGGGTCGCAACGATCAGCAAGTCAGAAGCAACAAATATCATTACTGACTTTCCCGAACTGGTCGACCCGCAAAGACGCATTCTTTGTAGCAATATAAATAATGTCACAGTACTCAATCTATACATCCCCAATGGATCTGAAGTCGATTCGGAAAAATACCATTACAAGCTGGAGTGGTTGTCTCATTTGCGTCAATTTACCGAGTCGCTGGTCAATAAATATGAAAACGTGATTTTGCTGGGTGATTTCAATATTGCGCCTGATGATCGTGATGTACACGATCCCGTCTCCTGGGAAGGGAAGGTACTGGTCAGCCAGCCTGAAAGAGATGCCTTCCAGTCACTGTTAAAACAAAGCCTTATTGATTGTTTCAGAATATTTGAGCAGGCGGAAAACAGCTTTTCCTGGTGGGATTACCGTGCGGCAGGGTTTGCACGTGACCGGGGATTACGTATTGATCATATTCTGGCGACGGACACGCTTGCCGAGCTGTGTACATCGTGTCGTATCGATAAAGTACCGAGAGGCCTGGAAAGACCCTCAGATCACACACCCGTGATCGCTGAATTTGATATCTAAAAAGGCTTTGGATATTGATATGTGCCTAAGATATATGCCTGAGTAGTGGCAAAATCTCTTGCCTGAGCTCCCCGTTTTTACTAAACTCCTCCTCCCTGTTTGTATGGCAAGCCCTGCAAATAGAACAAATTTGATAAATCACTGAAAAATTACTTAAAGATTAAGCTGTTATGAAAACTGATATACATCCTGCATACCAAGAAATTGATGTTAAATGTAGCTGTGGCAATACATTTAAAACCAAATCTACACTAAAAGATGAGCTGCACCTTGATGTTTGCTCACAATGCCATCCATTCTATACCGGCAAACAGAAAATGCTTGATACAGCAGGTCGCGTTGATAAATTCAACAAGAAATACGGAATGTAATATAGACCAACGTAATATAGACAAGAAACACCGTTTCTTTTCGATAAAAGGCGCTCAATATGGGCGCTTTTTTATTTACCTCGCATTTTCTTTACTTGGCAGTCAGGCATACAGCACTCCCCAATCATCATGTAATCTCGGCTCAGCCGATGAAACTGTAGAAGTCACTCATGTTATCGATGGTGACACAGTCATTCTCAAGGATGGTCGTCACATACGTCTGATTGGAATTAATACGCCAGAGATTGGCCGCAATGGCAAGGCATCAGAACCGGGGGCAAAAGCTGCGAAGAAACATCTGCAATCTCTACTTCAGGGACACAGACAAATCTTCCTGAAATATGATGCTGAAGAGTTTGATCGGTACAAAAGAACCCTGGCACATCTTTTTCTTCCTGATGGAGAAAACATCCAGGCAAATTTACTGGCAGAAGGATTGGCAATACCACTGACTATTCCACCCAACCTGATTTATCTTGACTGTTACCTGCATCATTCAAATCAGGCAATAGCATCACAACGAGGCCTATGGAGTCTGCAACAATATAAACCTCTGGCCTCAACGACTTTAGACAAAAATATCCGGGGCTATCATGTCATTACGGGTAGAGTTGAGCGTATCGGAGAAAGCCGATCATCAATCTGGATCAATCTTACGGGAAAAGTTGCACTGCGTATCAAGCGTAAGGATTTGAGATATTTTAATGAACCAGAGTTACAGGATTTGCAAGGCAAGATGATTCAGGTTCGAGGCTGGATTTATAATAAAAACAAGGAGCTCAGGATCAATTTAAAGCATCGCTCTGATATGATGATTATCGAATAAGCACTCTTGCACATGCGAGGGAACTGTTCGCTTTATATTAATGTCTTAAAATTCAACCATGAAAAATATTTGCTGTCTCATACTCTCTCTCATTCTGATTAATCTCAGTGGCTGTGCGGTCAACCCGGCGACAGGCGATCAGGATCTGGTATTGATGTCAGAGCAAAGTGAAATTGCCCTGGGACGAAAGACAAATAAAGAAGTACTCCAGCATTACATTGTTTATGACAACCCTGAGCTGCAGGCCTACGTCAACGGGGTGGGTCAGGCACTGGCAGAGAATAGTCATCGTAATAATTTAATCTATCGATTTACAGTTCTCGACAGCAAAGATGTCAATGCCTTCGCATTACCAGGGGGATATATATACATCACGCGTGGTTTGATGGCATACCTCAATTCTGAAGCTGAACTGGCGGCCGTGCTTGGTCACGAAATAGGCCATGTCACAGCAAGACATTCAGTCAGACAATATAGTGCAACACAGCTGACCGGGATTGGTACAGTTCTGGCCTCAATTTTTATTCCAGGCATGAACCAGGCCAGCAGCCAGCTTATGCAGGTAATGGGCACCGCATTTCTCAGGGGCTATGGCAGAGAGCACGAACTGGAGGCCGATAAGCTGGGGGCAGAATATGTGGCAAGAACGAATTACGATGCTGAGTCCATGCTGGATGTGATCCGGGTTCTCAAAGATCAGGAAACATTTGAAACCCAGCGCGCCAAATCAGAGGGTCGCGAACCTCGCATATATCACGGCCTGTTCTCCACACACCCGGATCATGACACACGTCTGCAAGAGATTGTTGCATATGCCAGTAAATACCAGAGCCAAACAGATAGCAGAAAAGGCGAAGCGGAATACCTGAACCAGATCGATGGACTCATTTTTGGAGACAGCCCGCAACAGGGCATCACCCGGGGTAATAATTTTTATCACGAGTCATTGGGTATCGGCATCACATTCCCCGGCAACTGGAATGTCACAAATCTGCCAGATAAGCTTGTTATCACTGCCCCCCAGGGGGCGGCAACCCAGCAGATACTGCTTGACGATATCAACAAAAAAATATCACCCAAAGCGTTTATGATTCAGCGACTCGGCCTTAAAAACTTAAGGAATGACCAGCCACTAACAATAAACGGGCTTGATGCACACACCGGCATTGCCACGATTAACACCGGGGATGGTAAGCGCAGCGCCAGATTCACAGTGATTTATTTTAATCATCAGGCTTATATCCTGGTTGGCGTCAGCAAAGACCCCGGGGCTCTGTCGCATTTTGATGCCGCATTTCTGGAAACAGCCAGAAGCTTCCACCAATTAACAGGGGATGAGCGCTTGCTTGCCAAACCGCTACGACTACAGATTATTGAATCGACTGAAGAAACAAATTTCAAATCGCTAGCAAGTCAATCCCCACTGGTACAATATCAGGAAGAGAAACTTCGACTCCTGAATGGACTCTATCCAACAGGTAAAGCCAGCTCGAAACCGCTATTGAAAATTGTCAATTAACCCGGCCAGAAACTGTCGAATTCGACATGAAAATGATAGAAGTTAGCCTACTTGCTTAAGCCAATTTCTAGCTTTTCATAGGTAAGTTATTGCTGTGATTAACAATCAAATATTATCCACAATTTCTGTGGATAACTCTGTGTATGAGATGAGTACAGCGTCCTCCAAATGGCTTAAATATTAACTTTGTATCAAATCAGTCATTTTTTAACCGATTTAAATATTATTATTATAATCAATTAGTTACACGAACTATTGCGGCTCGCAGCCATTTGTTGTTGGCTCAATCGGCAATCAGGCTTCATTGGCACCATCGTTGTGCATAAATTCATTCTAAAAACCCCTGGATTTGATCCCTGTCTGAACTTTTGGCCATCATTTCAGTCCTAATTACAAGTAGAGTTTTTCTGCTCGATCCTCCCTTGAGCAGGTGCAGAACCCCGGTCTCCCCAGCCGGGTAACCTTGGCCCCGGTATGCCCTCCCTCCCCTTGAAGCACCGGGGCCTCTTTTTTAAAGGAATTATGTGTAATCAAACCACTGATCAAGTACTGCCCTGGCCTCTTCCGCACCCGTCTTTTTCAAGGCTGAAAATAGTTGGATCGATACCAGATCATCATTGATACGCCCTTTAAGCTTTTGTAACAGGGACATCCCGGCACCACGAGAGAGTTTGTCTGATTTATTCAACAAGATATGTGTGGGAAGCCCTACATCAAGCGCCCAATCAAGCATCTGCTGGTCTTCAGGTTTAAGCGGGTGGCGAATGTCCATGATCAAAATCAGGCCTGACAATGCATTTCTTTCCTGGAAATATCTGTTAAGTGTTGTCCCCCAATGCTTGCGCATGGCGACAGGAACCTTTGCATATCCATATCCGGGCAGATCAACCAGGCGCCGCTCATCGTCCAGAACAAAGACATTCATCTGCTGGGTTCGGCCAGGCGTTTTGCTGATACGTGCCAGCTTCGAATTTGCCGTAATCACATTGAGGACGCTGGATTTCCCTGCATTAGATCTCCCTGCAATGGCGACCTCAGTGCCCATATCATCAGGCAATTGCCTGATTTCATGCGCACCCATGAGGAATGTGCTCTTGTTATAGTTGTTTTTTGACAAATTTTCGTCTCCAAAGACAGTAATAGTACACGTCCACGCTGATATTGAGTAAAATGCGCCCTGTATTTAAATCTACCTGTATTTTTGCAGATATTAAAAAAAGAAGCAGGACCTCAGGCAGGAAATTAACATTCATTCTCAGGGTTCGACAGTCATTATGAAACATGCATTAAAGTTCACATCACTATTTTTATTTATTTTCTCCTGTCACGCTTATGCTGGTGATGTGGCTGGCAAGTCAACTTATGACAGTACTTGCGTTGCCTGTCATGGTACTGGCCTTCCAGGCATTCCCCAATTAGGTGATGGTGCTGCATGGGCCCCACGTATAGAACAAGGGAATGACACGCTCTATGAACACGCTATTTCCGGCTTTGCTGGCTCATCGGGTATACCCATGCCTGCTAAAGGCGGTAATCCAGCTCTCAGTGATGATGATGTTAAAGCAGCTGTAGATTATATGGTGACCAATAGCCAGAAAGGGGCAACCGTGGCAACCAGCCAGAAAGGGACAATGGCGCCAGTCGGGAATGAAAAAACAAAAGTATGTGCGGCTTGTCATGGGGTCGACGGCAATAGTGTCAACCCTGTCTGGCCTAAACTGGCAGGCCAACACGCAGAATATATCTTTAAACAGCTAAAAGATTTTCATTCAGGAGCACGTAAGAACATTCAAATGAGTCCCCTTGCTGCCCCACTCAGTGAGGAAGACATGCATGATATAGCTACCTATTTCTCCTCACAGAAAATAAAGATTGGATATGCCAGTGCTGAAACACTACCACTGGGCGAACAAATATACCGTGCGGGCGATGCCAGCAAAGGACTCCCGGCATGTATGGCTTGTCATGGCCCCAGTGGTACAGGTAATGCGGCAGCGGCTTTTCCTGCCATCAGAGGTCAACACGCTGAGTACACCAAGATCCAGTTACTGGCCTTTCGTGACAACAAACGCACAAATGACACCAACAAGGCAATGCAGATAGTCTCAGAAAAAATGACCACAGAAGAGATTGATGCCGTTGCCAATTACATTCAGGGTCTACACTGATATCTTTTGTAGATCTATATCCCGTATATCAAGCACATTATTATCAGTCCTCGATATCTGATTAAATTCAGGCTTTTTTGTTCAACGTGAAAGGTTTGGCCAGTATATTCTTCCGCTTCCTGGGATCTATGAACCTGGCCATCACCTTGTTGGTGGCCGTTGCCCTGTCTTCAGTTATCGGCACACTGCTTAAACAAAACGAATCCTACCAAAGCTACATTATAAAATTTGGTCCCTTCTGGCATGAAATATATCTGTCACTTGGCCTGTACGATGTTTATAGCAGCGCCTGGTTTATTGGCATTCTGTCTTTCCTGGTTATCTCAACCAGCATCTGCATTACACAAAATGGCCCGGGCATCCTGCGTAGCATGCAGCGGTTCAGAGAGCATATTTCTGCACAGTCCCTGAGGACAATGAAGCAACACGAAGAATGGCGCTGTGATATCGATACAGATAAGGCTTACAAAGGCCTGTGTTATTTTTTTAAAAAATCAGGCTATCGACTACGAACACATGAAAATGAAAATGGCTACACCCTCGCTGCCATGCATGGGGCGAGCAATCGCCTGGGCTACCTGCTGACACACATCGCTATCGTTGTTATCTGTATTGGAGGACTAATCGATGGCAATCTGCCATTAAAATTCAAAACGCTTACGGGCCAGTTAAGAATTGAAAAAGATAATAATGCCCGTGTTGCAGATATGCCTGATGCCAGCATATTGAATATCGATAACCCCTCATTCAGGGCAAGCGTCACCATTCCTGAAGGCAAGACCGTGAATATCGCTTTTCAGAATATTGCCGATGGTTACCTGGTACAAAGGCTCCCCTTTTCAATTGAGGTAGTAGATTTTCGTATCGAGCATTATGAAAGTGGTCAACCGAAATCATTTGAAAGTGATCTCATCATCCATGACCCGGAAGCCGATGCTCCCATCGCCAAAACAATATCGGTCAATCACCCTTTGAGTTACAAGGGTTATACAATTTATCAGGCGAGCTTTACAGATGGTGGCTCACAGCTCGATATGCTGCTGCATCAACTACGAGATAATGATGTGAATTCACTTGAAATCACTGGCCATATCAATGAAACATTATCAATCAATACCAATGATGGCCCGATCAGGCTAGAGCTTGAAGAATTTCGTTTGTTCAACATTTTTCCTGTTGCCAAAGATGAGACTACAGATAAAAAATTCAGGGATCAGGGGCCAAATTTTACATTTAAATTAAGAAAACAGGATGGCAGTGCGGTTGAATTTGTTAATTACATGCAGCCATTAATGTTCGACGGCAGAAAATATTTTTTAAGTGGTACGCGCACATCACCTGCAGATGAATTTAAATATCTGCATATCCCTGCAGATAATGCTGATTCACCTGAGCACTTCCTGAAATTTCAGGCATTACTTAGAGACGGTGAAAATATCCTGCAGGCCGCAAAGACAATTGCGGAAAGAGATAATGTTGCTGAGTTAAATGAAGAATTTCTTGGTGCCACCAGGACACTCGTCGAATTGTTTTTATCAGGGGGCTTTGAAGGCATTCAAAATCATCTGCAGGCAAATGTGCCGGAAAAAGAACAAATCGAAGTCTCTGAAATTTATATGAAGATGTTACAGAACACACTGCAGCAAGTATTTGTCGATATGCTAAAAACTGAGGGTGTTCAGATCACGGACGAACTGGATCAGGATGAAATTCTGTTTTTCCAGGATGCAGTGCTTGCGCTCTCTGCCTTACCGTTCTATCAATCACCCTTTTATCTGGAACTGAATAATTTCGAACACAGGCAGGCAACCGGTTTACAGATCACCCGTACGCCAGGACAAATTTATGTGTATATCGGATTTGCCATGCTGATTATTGGTGTTTTTCTGTTATTTTACGTCTCCCACCAACGAGTCTGGGTCATTCTGGAAAAGCATGACAACAGCACCGGATTGTTAATCGCAGGGAATACAAACCGACATAAAACTGAATTTTCTGAAAAATTCGCAGAAATGACTGGCATAATAAAGGGCGAACTAAAACCGATAGATAATTAAGCTTCTCGAATGCAACAAATTCAGGGTTTACGCATCAAACGGGTAAATCTTTACAGTTAAATTAATACAAAGGCATATATGGCAAGCGATACTCTTTTTAAAAACACCGGCAGGAACTACTGGCTTGAACAATTAACACCCATCAGCGTCATATGGGTGTTACTGCTGTTGACGGGAACTGTTTTCGCGGCCAGGCAATATCATCATATTATGGATGCCTATGAATTAGGTATCCTCATCAGTACAGGAATTGTATTCAGTTTCCTCGGCCTGTCATGGCGACCTATTCAGGGCCTTATCGCGATTGTTTCAATTTTATGTCTCTGCAGCATATCGATTTATGGTACTGACCTGAATGCGTCTGAACAGAGTTTCTTTTTAAAATTTATACTCTCCAGTCAATCAGCAATCATGTGGATGAGTGCACTGTATGTTATGGCAACAGTGACTTACCTGGGACATCTCTTGTCTGGTTCCAGCTTCACAGGAAAAGTCGCGACCGCGCTTACCTGGTCTGCAACCATTATGGGGCTGACCGGGTTACTGGTTCGTTGGCGCGAATCATATTTAATAAGCCCGGATGTTGGTCATATTCCTGTCAGTAATTTGTATGAAGTCTTTATCCTGTTTTGTTTGATTACTGCCCTTGTTTATCTCTATTACGAAAATAAATTCAGAACACGGAGTATGGGGGCTTTTGTGCTTCTGGTCATCAGTGCCGCTGTCGGCTTTATTCTCTGGTATACATGGTCAAAAGGGGCACACGAGATTCAGCCACTGGTGCCGGCACTGCAAAGCTACTGGAT
>JAIVVP010000024.1:0-13136 GCA_049189775.1 Gemmatimonadota bacterium
ATCCCGTTATCCGGAGATCATGCATTCTGCCGCGACAGAATATGAGCCTCATCAAATCGCTTATTACCTGAGAGATCTCGCAAACGAGTTTCATAGCTATTACAACTCATGCCAGTTTATCGTCGATTCTGATGATCTGAGAAATGCACGTCTTAATCTTATCAGTGCCAGCAAACAGGTCATCTGCAATGGTCTCGGGATCCTGGGCGTATCCGCACCGGAACAAATGTAGATATGCCTAAAGATTATAAAAACATCACGTCAAAGAAAAAGACCAGGTCTGGCAATACCAGCCAGCTAAAATATTTTTTTTCTGGCCTGGCAGTCGGACTCTGTGTCGCAATTGTTGTTTATTTCTATGAACATGACCTCGGACAACAAACAGGAATAGTGCAACCTGAAGTTACCATAGAAAGTCCTGAACCAGATCTGGATTTACCGAACGACACACCGCCGCCCTCGTTTGATTTCTATGAAATTCTTCCCAATATGGTTGTCAATGTTTCCGAATGGGAAGCTGAAGAAGATGAGGATATTGAAGAACAAGCTAAACCAAGTGATGAAAAATCCGGAATCTATATCCTGCAAATCGGTTCTTTCAAACAATATGATGCAGCTGATGAAGTAAAAGCAAAACTTGCACTCATGGGTATTATTGCTGAAATACAACGCGTCGTGATTAATGGCAAAGATATCAGACACCGGGTAAGAGTCGGCCCATATGGAGATCCAGAGAAACTTTCAATGATCCGACAACAACTTACTGAAAATAATTTAAGTTACATGCTATTGAAACTGAAAAGCGAGAACTAGATTACTATTGTGCCAATACTAATAATCACAGTAATGTATAAACTGTATCTACACGAGATATTCAGTAACTAGAATCAGGCCGGGACAATAATGGAGCAAAATACATTGGGATCATCCAGACCGTATTTGTTGATCACATTCACTCTATCTACAGCTATTCTGGTTACAATAGTTGCCGTAGGCATGCAATTAGATACCGACTTGCGTCGCCTGACCCAGGATGGCAGTTTTATATCCGATCTTGGCGCCATTCTATGGTGTGTGGCTGCGACAGTGTGTTTCTTTGCAGCCATGGTGTTGCGTAATAGTCAGACAAAAGACGTATACCAGTTCCTTTTATATTCGGCACTACTGACTACTTATCTTTTATTTGATGATTTTTTTCAGATCCATGATCATTATCTTCACAATAAGCTTGGGATAAGTGAAAAAATAACATACCTGGTGCTGGGAGTAGCGTCATGTACTCTCATAATAAAATTCAGGCAGACAATATTACAAACTAATTATATTGCTATGCTTCTGGGCATTGGCTTTCTTGCAATTTCAGTTATCGCTGATGGCATCCTTGCTCCTTTGGAAATAATCTATGGCATTTTTGTCATAGGGGCTGCCTCCTCTTTCTATGTCTTTACATCACATCGTTCCTTATTAATGGAATATGTGTTGGTATTTGTGACTGTTATAGCATTGTGTGTGGCTTTCATCGCCTTTGTTTCAGAGCATAAGCTCTCAGAATACGTTTTTGAAGAAGGTGCTAAATGGATGGGGATATCAGGCTGGTGTAGTTACTATGTGCACAGTGCATATCAATTTGTTGTCAATGCATACACTGACGGGAGTAGTAGTCAGCAAGCAATATAATGGAGCGGGTGATGGGAATTGACAATTTCGTCAGGAACGAAATTGGTCGCACATAGTGCGCCCGCAGGGTGAAAGTCAAGGATGGCTTTCAACAGCCCACGTACATACACATGTTGGTTCGATTCCTGATTATGTTCTGAAAACATTGGAGCAAGAATAATCTTGTGAAGATGAAGACTGGAGCGGGTGATGGGAATCGAACCCACGTATTCAGCTTGGGAAGCTGATGTTCTACCATTGAACTACACCCGCATTAGGAAACTGGAATCAATCTACATTATAAAGTATCAGAAAAACTCCTCTGCCACAGTGTGCTCTATATCATATTTTGGTGTAATATTCGTTGTAGATATCAAATAAAGCCTGCATTTAATAGTAGGCAATTCTTTGATTTTAATAATATAATCATACGGTTGAAAATTCATTATTAACCACGATCTCAGGTAGATTCGGATAGTGGCTTGACGGGGAGAGAAGGCTAAATTTATGGGGAATGCTAGGCCAGCTGTCATTGGCGTGGACAACAGTCCATCAATGAAAAAATTGCTCGAAAGAAGCACAGAGAATCTGGATATTGATTTAACTGTGTTTGCTTCCGCAGAAGAGGCGTGGTCACACCTGCAATCAAATGTACCAGACCTGATTATTCTCAGCATTATACTGCCCATCAAGGATGGCTTGTCCCTGCTAAAAGAGCTAAGACAACTGCCCGAACATCAGGAAACGCAAGTAATCATCATCAGTTCAAAGGATTATACTCAGGATCGAATTGTCGCTAAACAGCTTGGAGCACTGGATTTTATCCCCAAACCCATGCCGATGCAGACAATTACGGATGTTGTAGTAAAATACACTCAGGCAAGCTCGAAAAAATAAGATAAATAAGCGTAATAAAGCAAATGAGTAAAACACAGCTCCGTTTTTGGGGTGTTCGTGGTTCTTACGCGGCACCGTTTAAAACCCACCTTGGTGTCGGTGGAAATACTTCGTGTGTGGAGATCAGGTCTGGCGATCATCTGCTCATCTGTGATGCTGGAACAGGAATCATCCCACTCGGCAACGAATTAATGCAACAGGATAAAATCCGGGAAATGCTGATCATTTTAACGCATTATCACTGGGATCATGTCTGTGGCCTGCCTTTCTTTGTACCTGCCTTTGTACCTGACTGGAAGATTAATTTTTTTGGGCCTGGTGAAAGCCCTAAAATAATAGAAGAATATGTCTCTGCACAAATGCAGGCACCTTACTTTCCAGTTGGCACGGAAACCTGGCTGGCAGAAACGAACTATCTGACACCGGAAAATGATGGCTTTCAATATGGGCCCATGAAAATTGATTTCTCGAACGTACATCATCCGGGTATTACTTACGGATACAAAATTGAAGTCAATAACAAAACCATTGTCTATGCATCGGATAATGAGTGCATGTTTATTGAAAAATCCATTCAACATAGAGCTGATGAATTCAATGAAGAAGAGCATGAACTATATAAAGAAATGATTCATGAGGAACATCAGTCAGAATTAAACCTTATTCAGGATGCAGATATCCTCATCCATGATGCTCAATATACACCTGATGATTATGATAAAAAACGCGGTTGGGGACATTCCTGCTACATCGATACGATCAATACTGCGATAGATGCCAATGTTAAAGAACTTTACCTGTTCCATCATGATCCAAACTATGACGATACAGCTATGGAAGCAATACTCAAACATTCGAATCAGATCATCAAGGAAAAAGGCGCTTCACTTATCTGTCACATTGCTAAGGAAGGCATGGTCATAGATATTTAAATTTGAATTTTCAGTGTAAGCGCTCCATCATTTAACCAGTGTCCATGCAAATCACCCTCAACGGCGAATCACTTGTGATTGATAATCAAGTAAATATTGTTCAGTTACTTTCCAGACTGGAGATTTCGGGTCGCCTTGCCGTAGAAGTCAATCAACGAATTATTCCCCGCAGTTTATTTTCCACTTATGAAATAGAGTCAGGTGACAATGTTGAAATCGTTGAAGCAATCGGTGGTGGATAATGTCAGCTGCTAATAACAATCCTGAAGATCCGCTAGTCATCGCCGGACAGGCATACACATCAAGATTGCTCCTGGGCACGGGGAAATATAAAGACATGGATGAAACCCTGCATGCCATCGAGGCAAGTGGATCACAAATCATTACTGTTGCTATCCGTAGAACCAACATTGGTCAAAACACCGATGAGCCGAATTTACTGGATGTCATCCGTCCGGATAAATATACCATCCTGCCAAATACAGCCGGGTGCTACGACGCAGACTCTGCCATACGAACTTGTCTGCTGGCGCGCGAGTTACTTGATGGTCATAAACTCGTTAAGCTTGAAGTGCTTGGGGATGAGAAAACACTTTTCCCCGATGTGCCAGCAACGATTATCGCCGCAGAAGAACTTATCAAGGAAGATTTTGATGTCATGGTTTATACCAACGACGATCCTGTTATGGCCAAACGCTTTGAGGAAATGGGCTGTGTTGCCGTCATGCCACTGGCCGCACCTATCGGCTCAGGCCTTGGTATTAGAAACCCGTACAATATAAGGACAATCGTAGAAAATGCATCTGTCCCCATTATTGTAGATGCCGGCGTTGGCACAGCTTCCGATGCTGCAATTGCCATGGAACTGGGTTGCGATGGTGTGTTAATGAACACAGCCGTTGCCGAAGCCAAAAACCCTGTGTTGATGGCAAGCGCAATGAAGAAAGGCATTGAGTCAGGTCGTCAAGCATTCCTCGCCGGCCGCATGCCGCGCCGCGCCTATGCCAGTGCATCCTCTCCCATTGATGGCACATTTTTCTGATCTAGAACAAACCAGGTATTAGCGCTACCTTGTAATGACAACAGAATCAAATCAGCATCCACCAATACGTAGTTTTGTTTTACGCGATGGCCGCATGACATCAGCACAGAAAGATGCACTTGAATCTTCCTGGCCAATTCACGGTATCGATTTTAGTAAGCAAGCTCTGGATCTGCATAAAATCTTTGCACGGCATGCCCCCAGAATACTGGAAATAGGTACGGGGATGGGAGATGCCACCGGCCAGATGGCAGAAAATAACAAAGAGAATGACTATCTGGCTATTGAGGTGCACCGACCTGGCATCGGCAGCCTCATGCGACAGATTGAAGAAAAAAAACTATCGAATATTCGACTTATATCTCATGATATCGTTGAAATTTTAAAATACCAGTTACCTGAAAATAGTATTGATTGCGTTTATATATTTTTCCCCGATCCCTGGCCCAAGAAAAAACACCATAAAAGACGCTTGATAAATTCATCCCTCCTGTCCTTGATTAAACCCATTTTAAAAAAACACGGTCGTGTTTTTATTGCGACCGACTGGGAGGATTATGCAGAACAGATCATTGAAGTACTGGGACATCAGCTAGATGTCATTAATCTGGCTGGTAAAAATAAGTATTCACCCCGCCCGCGGTGGCGACCCATGACCAAGTTTGAAAAGCGAGGTTTAAACAAGGGACATCAGGTATTTGATTTTGCGCTGGCTTTCAAAAATTAATCATGCCTTTCTTAATCCGTAAATAATTCCCTGAAATCATCAATGGGAAAAAACTCCGTTGATGTTCGTGTCGGTAACTGACTATCTGGTTTGGCAATGCTCAGTAAATGACGGATCCCGTATTCCTGTGCAACACGCAATACAGTCAGGTTGTCATCAATAAACAAAGACTTCTCCTGACTGAACTGAACAGTATTGGAGAGTAATTCCCAGAATTCACTGTGCTCTTTTGGACTGCCCAATGCATGAGCTGAAATAATGTGATCAAAATGTTTTTTAAGCCCTGTTTTTTCAAGTTTTACATCAAGAATTTTTTCATGCGCATTGGTGACCAGCACAACCTCCTTGTCCATTTCATTCAACTTACATAATAATTCCTCTGTATAAGGTCTGGTTTTTATTAAATGCTCAACATCGTATTTAAGTTTAAAGACATCCAGACCCAACTCTTCAGACCAGTAGTCCAGGCAGTACCATGCCAGGGATCCTTCCATGGCCTTAAATCTCGGGATTAATGCCGCCTTTGCAGTATCAATATCCATGCCTTTTGGTTTGCCCCAATATTCGGGCAGGTATTCCTGCCAGAAATAATTGTCAAAGTGAAGATCAAGCAAGGTGCCATCCATATCCAGCATCACCGTTTCAATCTCATTCCAGTTAATCATTTAATTATTATGTCCTGTTGGCATTCTCTATTATCATATACCCATGCTACATGGAAACGTAGTTTGGATATAAACAACTAATGTCTCACATAATACCTGTAAAAATAAAATGGAAATAAACCAGAAACTAATTGAAGAAATTTGTCAGATTGCCAGTCATGCTGCAGAGTGCATACTCGAAATATATGATACTGATTTTTCCGTGGAGAGTAAGGACGATCGTTCTCCCTTGACTGCTGCTGATTTGGCAGCACACAATGCAATTTGCGCAGCCCTTGCAGAATTAACGCCAGATATTCCGGTGCTATCAGAAGAGTCCTCGGAATTACCTTACACAGAGCGCAGCCAGTGGAGCTGCTATTGGCTGGTTGATCCACTAGATGGCACGCGTGAATTTATCAAGCGCAATGGTGAGTTCACTGTCAATATCGCCCTGATTGAAAACGGCCAACCAAGCCTGGGAGTGATCACTGTTCCTGTTACAGGTGTTTGCTACTATGCCGCAAAATCCATGGGCGCTTTTAAAATGAGTGCCGAAGGAGTCACAGAATCGATCAAGGTAAAAACGACCGAACCTGATAAAATTACTATCGCTGGCAGTCGTTCACACGGGAGTGAAAAACAGCAGGCCTTTATTGGGCAGTTGGATGGCGCAGAAATTCTTGCCATTGGTAGTTCCCTGAAATTTTGCCTGATCGCAGAAGGCAAGGCAGATATCTACCCAAGGTACGGATTAACTTCAGAATGGGATACCGCTGCGGCACAATGCATTGTTGAAGAGGCCGGTGGCTGTGTTGTCGATATGGATTTCAAACCAATTCGTTACAACAGCAAAGATTCCCTGTTGAATCCAGAATTTCTGGCAATTGCAGATCCATCATTTAACTGGAAGCAGTACCTGGACAAAATAAATTAAGCCTATTCTTCTTCAGGAAGATCTTCTGGTAATGAATAAGCAGAAACACGATCCAGCCTGGACATATAAATCAATCCTCCATGCGGCCTGTCTATCCTGGCCTCATCATAGATAAATCCAAAAATCTCATCCGCATCTTCCCCGGAAACTGTTACAGTCAGAAGCTCTTTTTCTGTCTGTTCACCAACACCCCGATATGCCAACGGGGTTAATTTACCCAGCCCTCTGGCTGTATTCATATTGGCAGTGATAATGCCCTTCTCTTCCTTGAGGGATTTAAGAACATCACGACAAATGCCTTTCGGCAAGACACAGGTAATCAATTTTTGATTATTAAGAAACATTATTGATCACTGACCGAGGCCGATTTGGCCCCTGCCTCCTCTCTCTCCAGTTTCTCGGCTATTTCTCTGGGAATATAAGTCGCTGCTTTCTCCAGCGGCGTTAAAAAGATCAAGCCCATTCCAGGAGTATCCAGATTGCCAGCGATATACATTCTTTCCAGAATTCTATCTGCCTGATCCTTTGCGACCACAACATTGATAACTTCCTTATCAACCTCAACCGCCAATGCGAGAATACCGAGGCGTTCCCTGACACCTTCCCCACGTGCGTAATAGACAGTCGCGCCTTGCGCACCTGCTTCCTGAGCAGCCTTGACGATGGTGTCAGCAATTCCCCTCTGCACAATACATGTGATCAGTGAGACATCTGTTAATACTGTGATTTCTCTTTTGCTCATACTAGTGCCGCCTCCACATCATTATCATCATATGCTGCATGCCTGCGATTAATCTTCCACTGTACCCACAATCCCGTAGATAGCACCGCAATGATCGGACAGATAGAAGCCATGGATAAAATACCAAAACCTTCAACAGATCCCATAGCATTGCCAAAGCCCAGTCCCATAGCCAGAACCAGGGGCACCGTGACTGGCCCTGTTGTTACCCCGGCACTGTCCCAGGCAATATTGACAAACTCCTCCGTTGATAGAGCAGTCAAAATCAAGCCAAGAACATATCCCGGCAATAGTAGATAGCCGATGGGGATATCAAAGATGATTTTTAATACACCGATTGCGATACCAAAGGCAACCCCGATTGAAACAGCATACATGAGCATGGATTTTCTAAACGCACCATTGGTAAGATTTTCAACCGTTGTGCCCAATGCGTTCAGGGCAGGTTCAGCCAGGGTAGCACCCAGACCCAGAAACCAGGCGAACAGGGCAGCAATTGAAATACCCAGAGATAAGGAATAAAGCGGTGAGTTCTCTACCAGCGCAATATTGGTAAAAGCAGCCGGTACCAGACCACCAGATTGACCGCCCAGTTTTGCCAGGCCATAACTCAGCCCAACATTAAAAATCACCATGCCAATAACACAGAGAGAAATACCATAAGTTGTCATCAACTTATTTTTTATTTTTTCATTGAGAATGAAATACAATACAAAGATCAGAAATAATACCAGTGGGACGATCGCTCGCACACCCAGTATCATCTCCTGCCACGGTGTCTGTTCATGCCAGGCAAAAACACGGGTAGCATTATCAATCTGACTTGCACTTGCAATGATTGAATCAACGGACGTGGTTGAAGAAACAAAGATTGCTAACAACATCACGCCAATAATCGGAAATAATGAAGCAAGTGTCACAATCCCGAACCCGGACAATGACGAATGACCTTTGCCGGCTGAGGATGCGATACCTATGCCCAGAGAGAGCACCAGGGGAACGGTGACCGGCCCGGTGGTCACAGCACCACAGTCCCAGGCAAGACCTAAAACCTTGCTCAACTCCGGATCGGACATGATATATAGCGTCAGGCCGAGTGTTGGTACCATCGTACAATAAATAAAGGGCTTCAGACTCCAGCCATAGATAAAACGCAGTGTTCCAAGAACAGCGGCCAGTCCGACACCCATGCCAACGATCAATACCAGCGTACCAGACCATTCGTTGAGTAAGGTATACAAATAGGGCGCCTTTGCAACATCTACAATCGAGCCAGCAGTTTTTAATGCACCAATAGCAGGTTCAGCAAAGGTAACGCCTATGCCCAGCAGGAAAGTAACCGTGAGCACAACAGATAATGGTGATTTGGTGGGTAAACTATTGCCGATGGTTTCGCCAAAGGGCATCAAGCCAACCTTCAGGCCCTCCATGAACAGCATCAAACCAATGATAACGGAGACCAGCCCTGCGGTTATCACCCAGGAATCTGTCAAATCCTGTCTTAGAATAAACAGTTGAAACAAAACCAGATATAGCGCCAGAGGCAAGACTGCCCTGATCTGATCATACAACCTGATGCTGACATAAGGTTGGACCAGTCGGTATATATCTATATTTCTTAGTTTTAACTTTGGCGGGACATAGGGAATATCGTTTCCGTCCGAATCCTGTCTGATTTCGGGGGCGAGATCATTGTAGCTAATCAACTTCTGTCGAATCGTTATCTCTCGAATATAGGATCCAAATCGTATTTTTCTGTCCACTTAGCCATTCCCCACTAAACTGACACTTACCTATACTCAGCTACCGATAGTATAGAACCCTTCTGATTATGGTTGACCCAAATAATTATACATTGATGGAGATCAAGTAAATCACCTGTATAGAAGACTACATGTTAAGTAAACAAAACGCATCCCCAGACAAGCACTACATTAAGCAAAGAGATCAATACTGCTGCTGAGGCAACATCTTTTGCCCGACCTGATAGCTCATGCTGTTCTCCTCCGAACCTGTCTACAACTGCTTCCATACCAGAGTTAATCAATTCAGTAATCAATACCAGTAGAATAACACTCACAAGCAGCGCAATTTCTACGCCGGTTTCTCCGAGATAAAAACCCAGCGGGATAAGAATGATGGCAAGATAGATTTCCTGTCGAAATGCCGCTTCATTTTTGAAGGCGGCAGTCAGTCCTTGCATGGAAAAACCAAAGGCCTTGAACAAACGTTCAAGACCAGTTGTTCCTTGCGAAGACACGATGTTGAATTAATACTATTTAACTGGAATGTTCTTACAATAATGCCATCATAATAAAGCGAGGGCAGCATTGTAATTTGGTTCATCTGCAATTTCGCTTACCAGCTCTGTATGTATCACCTTGTCATTTTCATCGATGACTACAATTGCACGTGCTGTAATCCCTGCCAGCGGACCATCTTCAATCAACACACCATAGTCTTTTGCGAATTTACGCGAACGCATCATTGAAAGTGGTACAACATTATCGGTCCCTTCTGCTGAACAAAAACGTGACATAGCAAAAGGGAGATCTCCGGAAATCATCAGGAAGACAGTGTCTTTTCTGTTCGCAGCCGAATCATTAAACTTTTTTGTCGATAAAGCACAGGTGGGTGTATCCAGACTGGGCACGATATTCAGTAATTTCTTTTTACCGCTGTAGTTCTCCAGACCAACATCAGCCAACTCACTATTCACCAACGAGAAGGCGGGTGCCTGTTCGCCAATTGCTGGCAAATCTCCGTTGGTATTTATTTCATTCCCATGCAGGGTTATCTTAGCCATTTCAGTTTCCTCTATCCTCTATTTAATTCAGATGGCATTAGTATACCCAAACTATCTGGAAATGCAGGATTCAAAGCTCGGGTAGTTTGGGTCTGCACAGAAGGAACTGCGAGATCATATGTTTTATCTGTATTTTAACCACATCCAGACACCACTCATGGCCAGCAGTAAAAATAATATCGCCATAAAATCAACCAGCAATACACCTGCCTGCCCCAGTATCCTGCCACTGTGAATATCCAGGATGACTCTTTCCAGTGGCAATCCTTTACCACGATAAAGCCTTAGCAACTGTTCACTTAATTTTTCCGGTATATCATCAGTAACTGACCAGTCTACAACCAGCCCCTCCTGTTCATGCCATTCTGTGGCATCAAGATCCGCAATGTAATCTCCATGTGCTGCCTTGATAACGACATCTTCCTTACTGGACAATCCAATTGATTTTATCCCTGCGGGAACACCTTCGCTTCCTGAAAGTCTTTCCACAAGCTCTCCGGATTGAGTCAGAATTAACAGACTTCCATCCACAGCGACGATAAAGCCATTGCCGATGCGAACCACTCCGTATAAATCTTCAATATGATCTGCAAGCTCCATCTGATCAAAATACAGGCGACCATCAATTTGGCTAAGCCAGTGCTGATCTACGCTGAAACCTTTCATCTGGCCTGCTGGTTTAATGTGATACCACTGAAGAAGTTTCTCGCTTTGAACAAAAATATTTTGCAAGTTTAAGCTACCAGTGTGATTCAGAAGCAATCCGGTTACGACCAGTAACATGACAAAAAATGCGGCAGTAATACCCACTTTCCTGTGCCATTTATGAATGAAAGCCCACATTGTATTTTACCCGATATTATTTTCCTGAAACTTCAACTTCATGACTCAACAATAAGGCAAGCCGCGCCATTTTTGTCATGGCTTTGACCGAGAGTGTGGCACCCGATATCCCATCGATATGCCTGTCCAGTTGTTTATCTTCCTTAAGTGTCGCATCACTGAACTGATCAGTAAAAAAAGGATAACGCACCTCCCAGCCCCGGCTTTCACGGAAAGTCAGCACATTGATACTTTCAATCTTTCTGTCATTAACAACGATACCGGCGGTAATGGGCCTCACCTTACCAATCTCTTCAAGTATCCAGGCAGTGCGTCCTTCTTTTTCCCAGTATTTTAATCTAAGTACGCCGAGGTCATGTCCCATGATCTCGTGTATTTTCACTTTGAGATCTTTCTTAATCCAGATTTTACTGACCTTCGGGGCATCACCGGAAAATACTTCCTGAATAAATTCTGCTGGCTCCTGATAATTACCTGTCGCTAATGCATGGCCAGGCAGAAACTGATTGCCCAGCAACAGGCAACAATACAAATAAAAACGCAGACTGTTTTTTTTCATTGCAATGCTTTCGAATTAAAATTGATAAGCAAGGCCCAGATTAAATCCATCATGGATGACTTTCGCCCTGTTATCACCACTTTCATTTTGATAATCAAACTTGAATGCAACATCAGAATGTGGCCACCAGTTCGTGCCCACATTCCAGCTTTCATACTGAACATAGGTACCATCTGGTACATTGCCCTCACCCCTGGCATCCCATTCAGCATAACGTGTAAACACACCAATCTCGCCAGGAATAAAACCCGGAGCCTTGAAACGATATGCAGGTTCAACATACCAGCCGTCGATACTGTTCTGGGTATAAGTAATCCCGCTCGGAGCATCTATGTCCCATCGAGAATACAAGGCACGCAAGCCAAAACCACTTGAGTGCTTGTAATCAATGTGTCCTTCAAACAATGTTGCATCAACATCGAAGGCATCTGCGGTTCCCGTCATGTCTGACTGGTATTGGCCTGACAGTCCTAATTCCAGACCCGGCATGCCGGTGTAACGAATCCTGCCTGTAACGGCAATGTCCTGATCATCAGCGTTGGAAATCTTTGATCGCCCACTTCTGGGTCTTAAGGTAGATGAACCCGTTGTCGGACTTAACAGGCCGCCATGGGCAACAATGTCATAATTCCATCCTGGTGCGATCTCACCATTGAAACCCAGTCCTGCCTCCCACCATGTGGCCGGTATAATTTCAGTTTCAACCTTGTTACGTTCTACACCATAGAATGTAGTCGGTTCATGCGTAACATTAATAATACCAATGGGTAGAATATCCACACCGGCCCGGAATCGATGATGGTCATTTATATCCATTTCTATCCAGGCCTGCTCCAGTTCAATTTCTCCTGACCCCGAACCATCTGAGGTATCTTTAGTGATTGCATGCTCCAACTCAAGTTCTGAAAAGAAACGAATATTGTCGGTAAATTCATGACCGAAATATAAGACAAAGCGATGAAAATCTACCCGATCGAGTGAATTATCACCACCTACCGTATCATTGTTGTCACTCAGATTGTTGTAGTGAAGTTCACCATAACCTCCAACAGTAGTTCTGTCTGCCCAGGATGATCCCCTGGTTGATGCCTGAACTGTTTCAAATGCTTCAGCGGCTGCTTCAACTTCTTCGGCGGTTTCTTCAGTTTTTTCCTCATTAACGGCGACGCGTTGATCTGTGTCATCCAGTCTCGCTTTTAAGTCGGCAATAACTTGCTGCTGTTGCTGAATGATTTCCCACATTTCTTCCATGGAGGGTGGTTCAGCGAAACTGGATTGAATTCCAGTGAACAGATACAGGGTGAAAACGATGGAAACAGAAATAAGAAGGTTTTTACTTCGGTAATTTACA
>JAIVVP010000025.1:0-7757 GCA_049189775.1 Gemmatimonadota bacterium
TCCGTTTTGCTTTTGGTTCAAACGAAGGCAACAGAAGCTGATTTAAATCGTTGGCAGGAACCCGTAACAGGGCTGTACTTTGTGAAATACTTTTTTCCTTGACCAGATCGACTGCAATCTTGACAGCCGCCGTGCCTGTTCTTTTCCCGGTTCGGGTCTGCAATATAAATAGTTTGCCGCGTTCAATTGTGAATTCAATATCCTGCATGTCCCTGTAATGCGATTCCAGTATCTTTTTAACCTTAAGTAACTGCGAATAAATTTCAGGACGCCATTTTTTTACATCTTTGATAGGTAGAGGTGTACGAATACCAGCAACAACATCCTCACCCTGTGCGTTAATAAGGAACTCACCAAAAAATTTATTCATTCCGGTTGAAGGATCACGGGTAAAGGCAACGCCTGTCCCGGAATCATCACCCATGTTACCAAACACCATAGACTGAACATTTACTGCTGTCCCCAATAAACCTTGTATATCACTAATACGCCGATAGGTAATTGCACGGGGAATATTCCAACTACGAAAAACCGCTTCAATGGCAAGCTGTAATTGTTTATAGGGATCTTGTGGGAAATTTTTCTGTGTATGTTGTTTATAGATATCCTTATAAGCGGCAATCAAATCACGCAGTCCCTGTTCACTTAAATCAGTATCCCGTTTCGCCTTATAGTGCTTTTTAATCTTGTCAAATGCCGTTTCGAAGTGATGATGGTCAACCCCCATCACCACATCCCCAAACATATTGATTAAACGTCGATAGGCATCCAGCGCAAATCGTTCATTACCAGTCAATAACGCCAGCCCTTCAACTGACTTGTCATTTAAACCAAGATTCAAAACGGTATCCATCATCCCGGGCATACTGGCTGCTGCCCCACTTCTAACAGAGACTAATAACGGGTTTTCTGATGAACCAAAATATTTACCCGTTTCTTTTTCCAGGCGTTGTATATTTTTATGCACTGTATTTATCAAATTGAGCGGTAATTTTTTACCAGCTTCATGGTATTCAGCACAGCTTACGGTTGTAATAGTAAAACCTGGTGGAACAGGTAGATCAATACTGGTCATTTCAGCCAGATTGGCTCCCTTGCCTCCCAGCAATTCACGCATGTCTTTATTCCCTTCAGTCAACTTCACACCGAAATAATAAATACGTTTATTATTTCCCATTTGTTTTTTCATAGAAGTTATCATCTACTTAACAAGTTATTTTTCAAAATAATTCATTGGATCACACCTCTATTTTTTAATGCCTCAAGCTCTGCCACATCCAGTTCAAGTACTTCTGTGAGTATCTCATCAGTATGTTCGCCCAATAATGGCGGTGGCTTGTCATATTTATTCGGTGTTTTGGAAAATTGAATCGGATTGGCCACCATACTGATATTTTTAGCCAGCGGATGGCTTATCTCAAATTGCATACCTCTGTGTTGAATCTGTTCATTTACAAATACCTTGTCGATGGTATTAATAGGCCCACAGGGAATATTTTCTTCATCAAGTTTCTGTAACCATTCTTCACTGCTTCTTTGCTGCATAATCTTTTCAATGATGGGGATCAAGCTTGCACGATTCTGAACCCGTTGCCTGTTTGTTGTAAAACGCGGGTCATCTGCAAGATCAGGATTATTCACAAGCTCACAAAAACGCCTGAATTGATCATCGTTACCCACGGCCAAAATTATATGTCCGTTTGCCGTAGCAAAACTTTGGTAAGGCACAATATTCGGGTGTTCATTGCCCAAACGACCGGGTGTCTGACCTGTTGTCAGATAGTTCATTGCCTGGTTAGCCAGTACCGCAGCTTGCACATCTAACAAGGCAAGATCGATATATTGACCTTCTCCCGTTTTATCACGATTCACTAGTGCTGCCAGGATAGCTATGGCTGCGTACAAGCCGGTCGTTATATCCGCTAATGCCACACCGACCTTTTGCGGGCCACCTCCTGGAACATCATCAGGCTGACCAGTGATACTCATCAGCCCGCCCATGCCCTGTATCACAAAATCATAACCGGGACGATTTGCATAGGGGCCGGTTTGACCAAAACCGGTAATGGAACAATAAATGAGTCGAGGATTAACCTTAGTTAATGACTCATAATCCAGACCATATTTTTTCAGGCCACCTACTTTAAAATTTTCCAGAACCACATCTGATTCACGGGCTAATTGGCGAATGATTTTTTGGCCTTCTGCTTGTGTAATATCGACCGTGACCGATTTTTTGCCGCGATTTGCACTCAGATAATAAGCAGATTCCGAGGTATCCTGCCCTTCTGGATCCTTTGCATAAGGCGGACCCCACGAACGTGTATCATCACCCTGTCCAGGTCTTTCAATCTTGATCACTTCAGCGCCCATATCCGCCATTATCTGGCTGGCCCATGGCCCCGCCAAAATACGACTCATATCAAGCACCCTTAGATGGCCCAACGCTGTATTCATGGAAATGCTTCGCCTTTTGCTTTTATGCAGTGAATGCCTGAATACCTGTTTGGGCACGCCCCAGGATCAGGGCATGAATATCATGTGTACCCTCATAGGTATTGACCGACTCGAGATTGAGGAGATGACGTATGACATGATATTCGTCTGCAATACCGTTGCCACCATGCATGTCCCGTGAAACACGCGCAATGTCCAGGGCCTTGCCGCAGTTGTTACGTTTCAACAAGGAAATGGCCTCCGGTGCAGCCTCACCTTCATCAAATAAACGTCCCAGACGCAAACAGGCATGCAGACCTAAGGTAATTTCAGTTTGCATATCTGCAAGTTTTTTCTGGATCAGTTGGTTTGCTGCTAGCGGTCTACCAAATTGCTTGCGATCCAGTACATATTGTAATGCGCCATGCCAGCAAAACTCCGCCGCACCCAGACAACCCCAGGCGATGCCGTAACGAGCACGATTCAAACAACCAAAAGGACCAGATAAACCCGAAGCCTCCGGCAACAAATTCTCTTCAGGAACAAACACATCATCCATCACAATTTCACCCGTGACCGATGTACGTAAGGAAAATTTGCCTTCGATCTTCGGTGCTGATAAACCTTGCATATCCTTATCAAGGATAAATCCGCGAATCACCCCCTCATCATCCTTCGCCCAGATGATAAACACATCGGCTATAGGCGAGTTGGTGATCCATGTTTTACTGCCGTTCAGTACATAGCCTCCATCAGCTTTTCTGGCTCTACTCGACATACTGCCCGGATCCGAACCACTGTTTGGTTCGGTCAAACCGAAGCAACCAATCAACTCTCCTGTTGCAAGTTTCGGTAGATATTTCTCTTTTTGTGCCTCAGTTCCGTAAGCATAGATAGGGTACATCACCAGACTGGATTGCACGCTCATCATAGAGCGATAACCGGAATCGACCCGTTCCACCTCTCTGGCAATCAAGCCATAACTGACATAGCCCATGTTGACACAACCATAGCCATCGATAGTCGCACCCAGAAGACCAAGTTCACCCATCTCACGGAAGATCTCCGGATCTGTATGCTCATTTCTGAATGCCTCGGTGACGCGAGGCATCAATTGTTCCTGCGCATACTGATACACAGTTTCCTGTACCATGCGTTCTTCTTCGGTAAGTTCCTCTCTGAGCAGTAATGGATCCTGCCAATCAAAAACCGGATTCTTATTCACGTCTGTCTAACCCTCAGGGTAATTTTATTGAATTATCTAGTGACCTGGCGGCCATTAAGAAGCTAAACCAACAATAAGTAAAATATAATTATTTTATAATATTGATATATTATATATAATTACTGATATGAATTTACGTCAACTTGAAATCTTTCTGGCCGTTGCTGAAAAGCTGAGCTTTGTTAAGGCCTCGACAGCCCTGTATATTGCTCAATCCGCTGTCAGTATTGCCATCCAGAAACTTGAGGATCAACTCGATCTCAAACTGTTCAGCCGTAATAACAAACGGGTAGAACTTACCGCTGAAGGAGAGGTATTGCTCCGCCACGCAGAAAGAATAATGTCCCAGACAAGAGATGCAAAACTCGAACTTGCGGAAATGAGCGAATTAAAAAGAGGGGAAGTCAAACTGGGCATGCCTGCCATGCTGGCCTCGTATTTCTTTCCGTCCTACCTGGTCGATTTTAAAAAACAATATCCAAACATAAGAATTACTATCATTGATGAGGGAACTAAATTAATTCGCCAGCACCTTGAACAAGGCGTCATCGACATGGGGATCATCAATCTGGATGAACCTCTAGACAATATCGAATCGCACCCTATCCTTCATGAAGAAATGCTATTGTGCCTGTCCCGATCACACCCGTGGTCTAAACGACAGTCGGTTGAATTTTCCGAGTTGAAAGACCAACATTTGATTTTGAATAGGGAGGGCTATTTCCTCAGAGAAATTGTTAACAGAATGTTCAAGCAACATGAGCTCGAGCCAAAAATTGATTTTGAAATCAATCTGGTACAACTAATGAAGACATTGGTTTTGTCGGATCTTGGAGTCAGCTTTTGTTTACGGTCGGTATTGAAGGAAGAAACAGAACTGGTTGGTATCCCATTTAAGCCCAGACTGAAACTCAATTTTGGCATTGCCTGGAAACAAAACAACTATCTGTCCAAGGCCAATCGGGCCTTTGCTGATTTTATGATTTCCCAGACATCTTCAAGATGAACCCAACGATCAGCAAGAGTTACCGATCAAAAACGATGTAAATTCTGTAACTTACTTACGCTTCTCTGAAAGACATCGATAAAAAACTAGTACCAACAAATCATCTGTTGACTTTACAATACGGTAGCGTATGTTTAATGTACGCATTGCCGATGGTTACTGAGAAAAATACCTTGTGATTTTACATCGTATCTTATATCTGACCTGAGTCCAGAAGGGGTATTGTTAGATGCAAACAAAATCAGAAAAAACAAATCCGGATATCAAAAAAGTTTCTACTTACTGCTATCAATGTGTCAACGGTCCGGATTTACTCACTGTTGAAGTCATTGATGGTGTTGCAACTAAAATCGAACCCAATTTTGACCTGAGAGGGGAACACCCGGCGGATGGCAAGATCTGTGTAAAGCCATATGGTCTTATACAGAAATTGTATAACCCTCACCGCATCAAAAAACCCATGAAGCGCACCAATCCCAATAAGGGGCGTGATGAAGATCCGGGGTGGGTGGAGATAGAATGGGACGAGGCACTGGACATTGTTGCCGAAAAAATGAATGCCGCCCGGGCAAAGGGTGTGCTTGACGAAAATGGTAACCCCCGTCTGGCTTTTACCACCGGCGGTGCTGCCACACCATTTAAATACATGGGTAGTTTCCCTGCCCTGCTATTTGCCTGGGGACCTTTTGATCAAAGCCTGGGAGCGGGTGGTACAGTAAAGTGCTATCACACAGAGCATATGTTCGGAGAACTCTGGCACCGGTCATTTACTATCCTGCCGGATACGCCACGTTGCGAATACCTGATTTCGTTTGGTAACAATATTGATGCCTCTGGTGGTGTCACTGGCGTACGCCGTCATGCCGACGCTCGTGCTCGTGGCATGAAACGCATCCAGTTTGAACCGCACCTCTCGATTACGGGTGCTAGTGCAACTGAATGGATACCGATCAAGACCAAAACCGATTCCGCCGTATTATTTTCCATGTTGCATATCATGTTGCATGAAACTCCGATTGATAAGCTCGATGTCCCTTTTCTGAAAGATCGTACCGCATCACCCTATCTGGTTGGCCCTAACGGTTTTTACCTGCGTGATTCGGAATCTAAAAAACCCCTGCTATGGGACAACAAAAGCAATAAGGCAGTGCCATATGATACTGCGAATACCGACCCTGCAATCGTGGGTACTTTTACCGTCGATAACGCCATCGAAATCGGTGCGGATGAAGAGACCTGGACGCATCAGAACATTCAGGCCGATACTGGTCTGGAAAAAACCCGGCAACTTGTTGCCGAACGCACGCCTGAATGGGCTGCTGAAATATCCGACGTCCCGGCTGAAACAATACGTCGTGTCACGAATGAATACATGGCTCATGCCCACATCGGCGAAACCGAAGAAATAGATGGTCGTATAGTCCCATTCCGTCCTGTCTGTACCATACTCGGTAAATCCGTCAATAATGGCTGGGGCGGTTATGAATGCGTTTGGGCACATACCATGATGCAAGTACTGTTAGGTGCACTCGAAGTCTCTGGAAGCATGTTGGGTAGTACCACTCATCTGGCGGGTGATACAGATTGGGATAGATCACTTACGGTCGATATCGGTGAAGATGGTTTCATGAGCCATACCTTTACCCCAACCAGCAAGGAAGAGTGGAATGACGCGCCGATCAACCGTCATGCTCAGGATTGCCTGACACCAATGGCTGGAAAGAATATGGGTGCGCAGTTATTCGGTTCCACCACAATTGCATGGTTACGTCTTCAGGAACGTGCTGCTGAAAGTTGGCCGAAACCGAATCCGCCGGATGTCTGGTTCGTCTATAAATGCAACCCGGCCATTTCCTTCTCTGAAACAGACAAAATGGGCGATGCGATGGCGAAATTTCCATTCATCGCTGCCTTTGCCTACACCTTTGATGAAACCAATCACTACGCAGATGTGTTAATGCCTGAAGCAACGGATCTGGAAAGCGATCAATTACTGCGTATTGGCGGTGCCCATTATTTTGAAAACCATTGGGAATCGGAAGGCTGGGCCTTGCGCCAGGCCGTAGTACCTCCCTTACATGAAGCGAAGAATTTTAGCTGGATCGCCAATGAACTGGCCAAACGCACCGGTTTGCTAGAGGCCTACAATTCCGTCATTAACGGCGCCGGTTGTGGCATTCCCCTGCAAGGCGAAGGTTATGACTTCTCCCTGGATGTCACAAAGGAACATTCACAGGAAGAAATCTGGGATGCAGTCTGTAAGGCGGCCAGCTTTGATCTGACGGCTGGCAAGGAAACTCTTGATTTGCAATGGTTCAGGGACAATGGTTTCAAAACCAGACCCTACTCCCGTTTGAACTGGTATCTCTATCCGCTGATAGAAGATAAAGGCCTGCGCTTTGAACTACCCTACCAGGAACGTTATTTTCGTATGGGCAAAGAACTCGCCAATCGTTTACACGAAACAGGCGTGCACTGGTGGGACAGGCAATTGGCCGAATATGAACCCTTGCCAGAGTGGAAAGACCTCAACAAACTCTGGGATGAACTCATCGAGAAAAACCACAATGTTAAAGCCGCTGATTTTCCCTTCTGGTTACTCACCGGCCGCAGCATGCAATATGCCTGGGGTGCCAATGTGGGTATCCCATTGATGAAGGAAGTCGCTGATAATGTGTTCGGTCACGATGGCATTATTATGAATGCTGGCAAAGCGGCGGAACTTGGTATCAATGATGGTGATGAGATTGAGGTAACTTCACCGATTGCATCTACTAGAGGGTTTGCTCGATTACGCCAGGGTGTGCGCCCGGATGTATTAATAATGATTGCGCAGTTCGGTCAGTGGAAAATGCCCTATGCAAAGGATCTGAAAAGAACGGGGCTGAACAGACTGGTACCCATGAATCAGGATTACATCGACGGAGGTGGTTCCAGCATAGACGGAACCAAGGTTTATATAACGCGTGTGGAGGCTGCATAAATGACTCGCTATGTAATGATTGCAGACTTAAACCGATGTGTAGGATGCCAAACCTGTACCTCCGCTTGTAACCATACAAATGACACACCACCCATGGTGCAATGGCG
>JAIVVP010000025.1:7767-12848 GCA_049189775.1 Gemmatimonadota bacterium
GTGTCAAATGACACGTGGGGTAATGGTTGCCGATCTGCGCCGCTGCGTCGGTTGCCAGACCTGCACGGCTTGATGCAAGCAAACGAAGGCCACCATGCGGGACGTGCAATGGCGCAAGGTACTGGATATTGAGATGGGAGAATATCCTGACGTTGAGCGCCTGTTTGTACCAGTTGGCTGTCAACATTGTGCTGATCCACCCTGTATGCATGTATGTCCGAGTCAGGCCACAAGCCAACGTGAAGATGGCATCGTGACCATTGATTATGATCTCTGTATAGGCTGTTCATACTGCTTTGTTGCCTGTCCCTATCAGGCACGATACAAAATCACCGAAGCAACTTCTTTCTTCGGTGGTAGCAAATTAACAACCAGTGAAAAGAAACGCTTCGATGAGAATCGGGTTGGTGTTGCACAGAAGTGCACCTTTTGTTCAGACCGTATAGATGCGGGGCTCGAACAGGGACTAACACCCGGTGTCGATCATGAAGCGACACCGGCCTGTGTCAATTCATGTATTGCCGATGCACTGAGCTTCGGTGATATTGAAGATGAAAATAGTAACGTCTCTGAATTACTTGCGGAAAACACCTGGTTTCAGATGCATGCAGAGCTTGGCACAGAGCCTGGGTTTTACTATCTGTGGGACAAGGAACTAGCAGAGGAAAGTGAAAGTGAATAGATTTTACGATGTGTTGCAAACTTGTTGGGATTGGCGTGCTGCAGGCAATTTTATGTTCGGCGGCACGGGTAGCGCGTTGATGCTGATGATTGCCATCACTTCCTTTCCTGAAACTCCACCCTTACTTATAGGTTTAGCTGCTTTGGCATTTATCGGTATGGGGTTATTTCTAGTATGGCTTGAGATTGGCAAGCCCTGGCGTTTCATTCATACATATTTTCATCCGCAAACATCATGGATGACCCGCGAAGCATCAGCCGCTATGTTACTTTTCCCCATCGCATTTGTCGGAATCGTTTTCAAAGTCTCGGCGATGATCACACTGGCTGGTTTATTGGGTTTACTATTCCTCTACTGTCAAGCACGTATCTTACTCGCATCGAAAGGTATACCTGCCTGGCGTGAACCCACCATATTGCCTCTCATCATAGGTACTGGACTGGTAGAGGGTACTGCCTCGCTGTTACTGTTTTTATTAATCCTTGATTCGATACAAGAATGGATCTTGTACATACTACTGATTTTATTAGCAATTCGCATACAATCATGGATGAAGTACCGTCAACAACTGACTTCAAACAAGGTATCGCAACAAACACTATCAGTTTTATCCAGCATTCACGCTCCGACATTATGGGCAGGAAATGTTTTGCCTTTTATTCTCATTTGTATTGCTTTAACGATACCTGGAAAAAGTGTTGTATTTATATATGTCGCATCCATACTTGCTGTTCTGAGTGGTTGGCATATGAAATTCATTATCGTGACACGTGCCGCACAGCAGCAGGGTTATAGCCTTGGTAAACTTAAACGGGGTCGTCCTACCATTAAACCACCAGTTCGAAGAAAGCCAGATAGATTCGTTTTTTAGCCCCCATATCTTTAGCTGGCCTCAAAATTAGTAAAACTTTTTTGTTCTGACCCTTATAATCGTACCAGTTATGACCTATATTGCGGTGCCAATTGAATGAGTAAAGCGTTTGTCAAAGGGCTTTATCCAGATCTGGAAGAACACTAATCTGGTGCTCAGAATCTGGCATTCTGAGTATTTTTTTAAATAACAAATATATTGGATGCATTCACCAATACCAGGTTAATCATTTCCTGAATATAAAGAGAATTTGAGGAATTTGTATGAACAAATCAAGCTTGACTGCACTACCTGACGAAAAAGGCTATTTTGGAGAGTACGGAGGACAAATTATCCCGCCGGAATTGAAGCAAGTCATGGATGATATTTCAGCTTCCTACCAGGAAATAAAAGATACGAAAGCCTTTCAGGATGAACTACAAGACCTGTATCAACATTACGTTGGTCGTCCAAGCCCTATCTATTTTGCTAAAAGATTAAGCGAGAAGATAGGAGGCGCAAAAATATTATTCAAACGCGAAGATTTGAATCATACCGGCGCACACAAAATCAATCATTGTCTGGGTGAAGCATTGCTTGCCAAACACATGGGTAAAACCAAGGTCTTGGCTGAAACAGGTGCCGGTCAACATGGCGTTGCATTGGCAGCGGCCTGTGCCCTGATTGATATAGAGTGTGAGATACACATGGGTGTAATCGATATAGAAAAAGAACATCCCAATGTCACAAAAATGAAGATCCTGGGTTGCAAACTTGTACCGGTAACACGAGGAACAAAAACCCTGAAAGATGCTGTTGACAGTGCCTTTGAAGAATATCTGAAAGATCCGGTTAATTTTTTCTATGCCATCGGCTCTGTCGTAGGGCCACATCCATTTCCCATGATGGTCAGGGATTTTCAAAGCGTTGTGGGTAAAGAGGCCAGACAGCAATGCCTGGAACAATATGGAAAATTACCGGATATTGTCATGGCCTGTATCGGTGGTGGTTCGAATGCCATTGGTCTGTTTACAGCATTTTTAGAAGACGAATCTGTTGAGCTCATTGGTGTAGAACCCGCGGGGAAAGGACTAGACACCCCTGAAAACGCAGCAACTTTAACCCTGGGAACCAAAGGAGGTCTGCATGGTTATGAGTGCTATATCCTGCAAGACGAAAAGGGAGAACCTTTGCCTGTTTATTCCATCGCATCCGGGCTCGATTATCCTGGTGTCGGCCCACAACACTGTTACCTGAAGGATATTGGTCGGGTCAAATATGTAGCCATTGATGACAACGAATGTCTTGATGCATTTATGACCCTCTCACGTACTGAAGGAATTATTCCAGCGCTTGAAAGTGCACATGCTGTGGCCTATGCAATGAAAATTGCCAAAGATCTTGGCCCAGATAAAACTATACTCATCAATCTTTCTGGCAGGGGAGATAAAGATGCCGATTTTGTGGCAGAGAAATTAAACCTATAAGGTAGAACCTGTATTTGTTTATTGGCGGAGAGAGAGGCCGTTCTCGTCCATCCATGGACTTCACGGCACCTGCACATCCATGTGCATTGGGATTCCTCCCCACCCTCTTCTCGGGTTCGAACCATTCAATAATAATCAAATACAGGGTCTACGACCCTGCATTTGATTATTGGCGGAGAGAGAGGGATTCGAACCCTCGGAATCCCGAAGGATTCAACAGATTTCGAGTCTGCCCCGTTCGACCACTCCGGCATCTCTCCTCTTATTAAGTATCATAATGTTAAGTATCTACCAAGACCATCCATGGTAAAAAACACCTTTCTATTTCTATCTAAGCCATTACAGAGTTGTAGATTTATGATACTATCCTTCCTAGCATGTTTTAACTGGCAGCGGGCTCGACTAGCAATTAGGTCGGGCCCTTTTTTTTGCTCAATCTCCTGTTTTTTCGCCTGAAATCCTTGATATTCCAGTTTTTTATACTTGGCTTGATGGTAAGCATATACGGCAATTTATCAAATATCGTATCGTCATTATTCGCGTTCGTTAATGATGAATAAACCCTGTACCTGATTGATTTTATTAGTATTTTTAGTGTGTGCTGATATTACCGTAGCGTCAGTCTTTACAAATGGCGACATCCAAAAACACATCTATCTGGTATTACCACATCATATTGTGGTTTATATACTACTTGACCACAGCCTGTTGTGGTGCTATATCATTTCAGCAATTGATTAATTCATTGCCAAATTATGCGTATGGCATTGATAAATGGGGATGTAAATGGAAAAACGGAGCTTTATGCAAAGGCTTGTTTCTGGAAGGCACACACCTGTAGTCAGGGTGCCAAACCCCACATCTTCAAACCGATTTTACCGTGACCGCCTAATAGCGGGAAGCCAAGAAGGAACTTGGCTATTGCCTGGTGTCTCCATCCTCTTCCGGACGCCAGGCTTTCTTATTCCAGAGTGAACTTCTCCTAAAAGCTGAAGTTCTTTTCAACGCACTAAATCTGTACACGGTTTAGTGCGTTTTTTCTTTGTCCCGTAGATTTATAATTCAATTAAAAATACTAATAAACAATAGCATTGAGATGGTGCACTGGTTCATCGTTTGTTTTAAGTAAATTCTCCAGTGCCTGCATATCATTCTTATCTAGCCACCATATGGCCGACTCTGATTTTTTCACGAATTCAGGAAAGTCCTTGTCTACCATCCCAGATTCAGATAATTGCCTTGCGTTCAAATTATTCGAACTCAAAGATTTAAGCAGTATCACATGTTCAGCATTGAGCTGTTCTGCAAGCCAAATTGCCAGACTATCCGATGTTAAATCCCAGTTTGCAGAAACATCCTGGCATGAATTAATCATTTTGAATGGTAACCAGACAGGCACCTGATTCAGACTAATGGCCTTTTGAATTCCATCAATCGAAGCCGAAAGAGCGAGATCCGGTGCATAAGATTGTAGCAAGTGTGCATATTGTTCCATTGCCAACAAGGCCATCTGGTGGGCAGCTTTATCATCAAATTTTAATTTTTGTTGTGCGTCGCGAACCTGATCTGCGAAGATCCCACCACCGGGGACAATAAGCAGTTTACCAGCACCATGTTTAACAATAATCGAAAGCCATTCCTGTAAACTTCCTGACGATAACAAACTACCGCCGAGCTTAATGACCCACATGTCTGGTTTTTTCAATGCTTATAATTTTTCCATGGTTATAAATTTTCTTTGGCGAATAATGCAAAGATTGCGGCAGCTTTATCAAAACATTCCTGATATTCAGCATCCAGCCGTGAGTCCATGACGATACCTCCACCTGCCCAGCAATACATTTTATCTTTGTGATGCACCAGTGTTCGGATCGTAATATTGCTATCCATATTGCCATCAAAACCGATATACGCCATTGAACCACAATAAATACTGCGCCTGTGCGGTTCGAGTGCTTCAATTATTTCCATGGCACGTAATTTTGGTGCGCCTGTGATAGAACCTCCAGGAAAACAACCACGCAATAAATCCAGGGCGTCATATTTATCTGCCAATTGCCCG
>JAIVVP010000026.1:0-12653 GCA_049189775.1 Gemmatimonadota bacterium
AACCTGCCGTTTCTGAATTCGATGTTACCTCCGCCGTTAAGAGGCTGATCCCGTAACTGGCCAGACAGATTCAGGACAGTAAGAGAACCTTCTACCTTCTGGTCTATAAGTTGACCTTCTCCGGTTACCCGCCCATTGACCTGACCGGGAAGTTCAGGGTAAAAAACCGAAGGATCAAAATCGTTAAAAGACATGTCAGCAGACCAGCTGAACGTATCAGCCCATGAAAAGCTGCCCTGATGAATTAAAGCACTCCCCTGAAATCCACCACTTTTTATCTGAAGACCATCCGTGTACACCTCAGTTTCTGTTAAAAAAACACTGCCCTGAATGGCCATCTGCTGTTGATTCAGTGTCCCCTCAAGTCTTGAAATTTCAAAAGAGGCCTCGACACCATTTTCCACGACCTTTCCCTCGCTGCTGAGCTCTGCGTCGAACTTTCCCGAAAGTTCTTCAGTAAAAAGCTCAGGATTGAAATTCTCAAAGAAAAAACTCCGCAGATTAGCACTCAAAATATTTAAAGTATACTTAAAAAATTAACCTTAATTTTCTATGTATCTGTAGCCATCAATTGTTTCTCCCAGTGCAACTCGTTGTAAATCTTTTCCCCGACCAGATTGAATAATCGCAATTTGCTTGTCAGGCGTCATCACAACACCACTTAATGAATACTGTTCTTGTTTATTCCTGGCCCTGGTATTATTTTTCGTGGTGTTAACAACTGTTTGTTCTGACTTCTGCGCTTCGAACGGCAGTCTTGTTTTATTAAACAATGGTCGCTCAATGATTTCATCAAATGCCGTGATTTCAGGAAAGACAATCTCTTTGAGATCTACATCTAAATCTTTTGGTGGTGAATCAATATTTATTACATCTATTTCTACAGTATTTGAATGTCCAGGATTCAACTCAAACCATAATATGGTGGTAAATATCACGCAGAGACTTAATAAAATAAGCCTGATGCTATGCTGTAGTGGGTATGAAGATCGGTTTGACTGTTTCATAATGATGACGGATTCATGTAACCACTGACATCAAATCGAACCTCAATTTGATTATCAACTCGTTGCTTTTTTCTTGATCTGGCGCGTGACTTCTGGATTAAGATATTTTCAGTGAATAATAACGGCTCATTAATGGCAATTTGATAAAACACATCACGCAGTGCTTTTATATCTGTGCGCATGTGAACCTTCACTGTAATTTTAGAGAATAGTTCCTCTTTCCCATCAGTTAAAGCATGTGTACTGACTAAATTTCCCCCACTTGATTCAACCAATGCCTTTATTTTTTTTTGTAAATCAGCAGCAACGATTGCAGGTGCCTTGTTTTCCAGAAAGTTGTTCTTGTTCGGGTTTTGTTTTTTCAGGTTTGCTATTTCTTCTTTTAGTAAATCAGACTCCTGACTTGAAAGGCTGAATTTACTGGACTGGAACATCAGGTCCTCTATGCGTTCAGTATTTTTAATCCTGGCTGATATTGCAGGTTGTATAAGTACGCTATAAAAAGCCAAAATGACTAAAAACAATATTCCCAGTGAGTAAATACCCTGTCGCAGATCAGGAGATAAATTATTCATATATCTTCCTCTGCAACTGGATTTACCAGTGACTCATCCCTTGGGATGGGATTTAATTTCGCAGACAGATGAAATTTGTCTTTACCACTTACATTATTTTGTGTCACAGGTGATCTGAACTGCGCGTCTAGAAATCGTTCAGATGATTCGATAATCTGTATTAATGAAGAGGCATTAGACGACTCACCCTGAATTTGCAATTCTTGATTTTTAATTATCAAACGGGTCAACCATGTATCATCGGGTATAATTCCTGTTATTTCGTTAAATAACTCAATACTCCTCAAAGTATTTTTATGTTTATTTTCCAGAAAATTAATTTGCTCAACAATATCTTGTTTTTCATCTCTTGATTTTTGCAATTCTATGGCCACTTTCCTGTTTATCTTCACCTCATTTTCAACAGATTCAATTTGTTGTTCTTGTTGCACAAGTGGCACATAAAGAACAGCAAGGAATAAAGCAAAGGCAATTGTTGCCAGGAATAAAGTGACATAGTCGCTGCTTTTCCTTGAATTTCCATCCTGATCCTCTTGCAATAAATTAATTTCAATTTCATCCACTTGATCAGAAGCGGGCCTTAACGCATCTACTGTAATGTCCCATTCATTCAATAAAGACAATAATGAATCAACGCTTTGTCGTGGCACGACAAAGAGCTCGATTTGCAATTTATTTGCCTGTTTATCATGGTCGACAATCCGGTGATCATAATAGGCCTGATCCTGGCTAAATGGGGTCCTGCGATTAAGTTCAAAACCAAGCGCCACTCTCAGGTCGGACTCGACCACTGATGGGAAAGACAAGGTCTTTTGTAGAAATATTTTTTCAGAAACAAGTAATATTATTTTTGCGTGTTTTTCTTGATGTTCATGCAACCATTTCAGAACAGATAAGCGTTGTAAATCATCCGTCTCGACAAAACTCTGGATTTCAAGTGGTTCCTTACTATCTATTGAATAACGTTTAAGCACGACATGATCTTCATTGAATTCAATCGTAAGCTTGTCCGGACTTAGACCCAATGAACGTTTTAGAGAAGACGGACAGAAATATGACAAACCTTGAAGCCACCAGTCGATTGCATATCTAATTTGATTAAGCACCTTCCGTTTCAACTCTTCTCAGTCTCTTCTTTTCCTATTCCATCCTGTCTGGATTCCGTCATTTCCGGTGAGATTTGCCAGGCAAGTATAGAATATGGTTGTTGTGCATTCCTGCGCAATGAAACAACTACATTCAACCGTGCAAGTGTATTGTTAATCTTTGCTTCACTTGTAATAGAAAAAACCGTTCCCTTGCCCCTGGCAATATATTTTGAATCAGCCCCAGCCAACGAAACCGATCGATCTGATGCGTTGCTCGTTTCACGCCGTTCAAGATAGCTGTCTACTTCAGTAGTTGATATGTAGGGAATGGCCAGCAATGCCTCTCTGGGGGCAGACTGGGGATAGATCCCTGCCTGATGTGAGTAGATCGTCAATGCCGGCCTGATTTTACGATAAAGCTCATATGTAAAACCTTTGACCAATAGTAATTCATCCAGAGAATTAAAAGGCCCATCCTTGGCACCATAGCCTAGTCCGGCATTCCTATAGTATTCATCCTCTGCGCCATGATTTCTCACCTGATCATTTTTGTCTCGCCAATCCAGTAGTGCTTGTAGCAATGGCAAAAGATCCTCCTCGGTTTCATTTACTGATTCTAATAAACCGTACAACAGTTCAGTACGTGCCGTGTTCAAATCAATTTTACCGCTTTCTGCACGGATTTTTACTGTGATGATATTATTATTAAGCTCATATTCATAAGAAGTGCCATCCGTTTTCCAACCTTGTTCCTGTGCAGGCTTTAGTAACTCTACAATGGCTACATTGATACCTGCTTCAGCTAATGAAGCAGCTTGCGACGAGTGCACCAGATTGGCAGTAAGCATCGTCTCAGTACGCATCATCCGGCTATAACCTGTTGCCATGATGGTCAACAAAGCCAGCATCCAGAGAACTATGACAAGCGCAATGCCCCGTTGTTTTCTTGATGTTTTCATAATGATGTCATCTGAATCATAAATTCTGGCTGGCCGCGAACAAAACCAGCATGGATGGGTATGTCTATGAATGGCCAATCGTTGGTTCCATTCATTGAATGATTTTTGGTATGAATATGAAGACGAACAAGTTGAGGCATATATAGTTCGTTATCCCATTCTTCAAACCACCGGGCTTCTTCATCATTTTCTGTTTTGCCAAAATAGGACAGGTTGATTGTGTCAATATCATTAGCAATGACGACGAATTCTTCTTCATTCATTATCTCAGAAAATGGCTCTATGTCTGGATCAAGCAAGCTATGGGTTAATCCTAGTTGCTTTGTAGAATCAGTTGTAACTACCTTGAGCATCAAGGTATGTAGCCCTCCTCCCCCACGATGAGCAGGTAATGTTGATACAAATCTTAATTCATCCTGTTTGCCCTGGAATAATAATTTTTTTTCACCGTTTTCTACCCAGAGTATCGGCACTGCCTGAATGATCAGTATACGAATAAAGTGACCGACCAAACGAGTTTCTTCATTTTTTTCGATCGTTTGCTCACCCAACTGCCAGTATTTACTGGCGGTATACAAACTGCTAAACAACAATAGCAATGTCATGCTCAGCAAAACCATCGAAATCAGGATTTCGATCAACGTAAAACCACGCGTATAAACAATGTTTTCTGTTATGGTTTTTTTCATGTGGCTGTAAACAATTTTAATGTATTTAATTTAACTGAGCGTATTCTTCCCTTGCTCTGCCAGGATACTTCGACCTCAACCTCACGTTTGATCAGATTGTGGCGCTTATCCCCTTCGTCCAGGTCTTCGACTGGCTTGACTCGTGTCACCCAATCGAATCTCTCGTTGCTGTCCTCATAAATACCCACATCAGGTAGTGATTCGATACCAATATTTGATAGCCTGGATTGAGCAATCGTAATTGCATTAGCGTAGTCATCTGCCAGCCTGGCTGAATATGCGCCCTTACTATAAATCTGAAATAGAATTCCTAGACTGACGGCCAGGATGGAAAATGCTACCAACACTTCCAGCAAAGAAAATCCAGTTTGTCGTTTCGTCATCATGATCAGGGAGTAATTCTTACTCTGCCTGTTAACCAATGCACATTGACAATATATTCCTGATCTTTAAATGCCAGCTTAATTTGTCCACCCGTCGAACTACCATCCGGGAAAAAACGTATCTGACCTTCATTTTCGGAAAGTTTCTCGGATTCGGCAGTAATCAGGGACAAGTCTGCTGCATCAGGTAACACCAGATTTTTATAGGTTTGATTGTTTGAATTTAAATTTCTTGAACCTTCAGTAAGCACATAACTTTCCTGATCAATGTTCACAAGCAGAGTCGTCTCACTTTGATGATTGATGGCCTGACTTCGTGCAGTTTTCAGGCTTGCCGCTAATTCACGCGCTGCACTTTTAACATGGGTACTGGCCATGACATTCGGCAAAAAAGGCGGGACGACAACCAGGATCAAGGCCATGATGACAAGCACCACCATCACCTCTAACAAGGTAAAACCACGAAACTTATTCATACATTGCTCAAATTTAAATTCGCATATTAGTTGATGATTATTCCCAGCTATTAATATCCTTATTTTTCCCGTCTCCGCCCGGTTGCTTATCTGCGCCATAAGAATAGAGATCATATTCTCCATTTTCTCCGGGTGATGCGTATTGATATTCATCACTCCAGGGATCTTTTGGTACCTTATTCTTTTTAAGATACGGCCCGTTCCAGTTATCAAAGCCAGAGGGTTTTTGTACCAATGCATTCATACCTTCCTGTGTGGTCGGGTAACGACCGTTATCCAGATAAAAAATATCTAATGCCGCCCCTAAATCTTCAATTTGAAGTTTTGCTGTACTAGATTTCGCTGTCCCCAGTTGTTTCATGATTCGCGGGCCAACCAGACCTGCAAGCATGCCAAGAATCACCAATACCACTAACAATTCAATCAGTGTGAAACCAGAGCTTTTATTTATCTTATTCATTCAGTAAATACCTGTGTTAAATAACTAATTCATTCAATCCAAGTATCGCCATCAGGATTGAAATAATGATAATTGCGATGATAGCACCCAGACTAAGAATCAGAACCGGTTCAAGTAATGTCAGCAAACGTTTTATTGTAGTTTTTGATTCATCATCGTAAATATCTGCCGTTTTCAAAAGCATTGACTCTAGTTGGCCTGTTTCCTCACCAACATGGATCAACTGGATCGCAAGTTGTGGAAATCTATCGGATTGTGCAAGATGTTTCGCCAGGCCACGTCCTTGCTCCAGTCCCTTTGCTGCATCATTGATCGTTCTTGCAAGTACCCTGTTACTGACTACATCCTTGACGATACCAATAGAAATTAACAATGGCACACCATTTATTAACAGTGTTCCCAAAGTTCTGGAAAATCTCGCCACATCAAGCTTGGTAATTAACTCACCATATAAAGGTACATCGAGACACAAGTCGTCCCAACGCATCCGGGTTACTGGATTTTGTAGTTTTTTATCAACTATCCAGATAAAAAATATTACTGCAGCCAAAATAACCCACCAGTAAGATTGAATGAACTCCGCACTGGTAAACACAATCTGGGTCAGTAGTGGCAACGCCTGCCCCACATCTTCAAATAATGGCACAAACTGTGGCACAACAAAGCTAAGCAATATAAAGATAGATAACATGGCAACCATAAACAAGATTGCTGGATACAACAACGCAGAGAGTACTTCATTACGAAGCTCATCACTCCGTTCCAGATAATCAGCAAGACGCTCAAGCACAACATGCATGGAGCCACCTGCCTCACCCGCACGGATCGTATTCAAATAAAGCTTACTGAATGTCTGGCCTTGTGCCTCCATGGCAGTTGACAAAGGCTCACCCCCCTTGACCTGCTGATTAATATTGGCCAGCATCTTCTTAAGCGCAGGATGCGGGCTAATTTCTTCCAATGTTGTTAAGGCATGATCCAGTGCCAAACCTGCCTGCAACAATGTCGAGAGTTCACGAGTAAACAAGGTAATATCCTTTGCGCTCACCTTGTCACGATCAATTATTTTTTTTAAATCAAGAAAAGATGATTTCCCCTTCCCCTTTTTTTCCACCGCGCTGAGTGGAATATGTCCTGCATGTTGCAAGCGATCGATGGCTATACTTTTAGAAGGTGCATCAATCTCACCTATCAATGTTTCACCACTGGTCGTGAGTGCCTTGTATAAATATATCGGCATCTTAAATATGTTGTGTCACACGCATAACATCTTCGATGGTCGTGATCCCAAGCAGGGCTTTTTTGATTCCATCAACCTGCATGGTGTCCATACCTGATTCAACAGCGTTATTCTGAATGCTTGTGCCGTCGGCATGGGACAGGATTAATCGACGAATGGGCTCTGACAAAGTCAGCAGTTCAGTTACCACACTACGACCAATATATCCGTTATCTTTGCATTGATCACATCCAGTCGCTCGATGTAGCGTTAGTTCGTCACTGTCCGTATAACGATTCAGATTCAACTCTTCGATCAATTCAGGCAAAGGTGTATAGGCCTCCCGACAATTCGTACACAATGTTCTTACTAAACGCTGGGAAAGGATATTATTCAGTGTCGATGTTAGAAGATAATCTTCAACGCCCATATCCAGTAATCGTGTGATTGAGCTACCAGCATCATTGGTATGCAAGGTGGAAAAAACCAGATGACCCGTAAGTGCAGATTGCACCGCAATACTGGCTGTTTCCAGATCACGCATCTCACCAATCATAATGATGTCAGGGTCTTGTCGAACAATAGAACGTAATGCATCCGCAAAATTAAGCCCTATCTGTGGTTTCACCTGAATCTGATTAATCCCTTCAAGTTGATATTCCACTGGATCTTCAACCGTCAGGATTTTTTTATCAGGTGTGTTCAGTTCTCGCAGAGCGGTGTATAAAGTTGTTGTTTTACCACTGCCAGTAGGACCAGTGACTAAAACAATACCATGAGAAAGTTTAAGAATACCTTGCAGCTTTTCTTTAATGTCAGTCGCAAAACCAAGCTTGTCAAAATTCAACTCAATATGTTGTTTATCCAGGATTCTTAGTACCAGGCTTTCACCATGTAAGGTCGGGACAGTGGAAACACGTAAATCGATGAGTTTACCCTGGGTGCGTAACTGAATACGTCCATCCTGTGGTAGACGATGTTCGGCAATATTTAGTTTTGCCATGATCTTCACGCGAGAAATAATAGCTGCGGTAGATTTAACTGGTGGAGCTTCAGCTTCCTGTAGCACGCCATCAATGCGATAACGCACCTTGAGGCAGTTTTCAAACGGTTCAATATGAATATCCGAGGCGCGTAATTCAATAGCACGATTGATCATTAAACTCACCAGGCGAATAATCGGTGCTTCACCTGCGAGGTCTTTTAATCGTTCTATCGATTCCGAAAAAGTCTCATCATCTTCATTCTCGATCTCTTCGACAATATCGGCCAACCTGGAATTCCCATCGCCATATAAACGGCCTAGTGCATTTTCAATCTGTGTGGTGGTGGCAATTTTAATTAGCACGGGTTTATGACTGGCAAGTTCTATTGCTTGAATCGTGAATTCATCTCCGGGATCCACCATCGCAATGATTAGATGTTCTTCAGTTTCATCAATAGGAAGGATGTAGGCATCCTGAAGAAATTTTGCCGAAAACGAGTCTGTGAGAATTGGAATTTCAGGGATTTCTTTCTCATCCAGCAGGGGGAAATCAGTTATTCGGCATTGAAGATTCGCCATATCCCGGTCTGAGACCAAACCGAGTCGTACTAATAGCACACCAAATGCAACACCACTTTCAGTCTGTAATTCTATTGAGCGCATGATTTCTTCAGGCGTTATATGACCATCAGATACTAATAATTCACACAACGGAGAACTGCCAGTGATGACTGGAGAAGATGATATTGACCCTACCGGAGCAGTCGCGTTTTGAACAAGCTCTTCCATACCATTATACCCTTAAGGGGACAATGTCCTTATTTCCTGCCCCCCTATTTCTTAAACACAAATTTTAGTAACAACCATACACCTTCATTAGCTTAATTATAAGACATTCAATTGCTTATGTGATGGTTTCTAGAAACATTATCATAATTATCTATGATTGGTAAATTGTGACCCGAAGTGAACAAGGCAAAAAAAACAAAGTTTCTGGCAATTAGCTATTTATAAAAAAAGGGTGGCTCAATTGAACCACCCTAATCTTTAATTATTGTGCTGGCTGTCTAAAATGTAGTTTGCACTATATTAGCGAGCTGCATAATACTGGAAGCCAGGGATGGCTTCTGTCAGCCTGCACACCCATAAACATGATGTGCCGGTCGCAGAAATAATTTTTTAGCATAAAAATGCAAATATCGTTTCGAACTTAATTGGTGCCGATGGCCGGAGTCGAACCGGCACGCCCTAAAGCACTACCCCCTCAAGATAGCGTGTCTACCAATTCCACCACATCGGCTTGTTGATTAAACCCATGGAGATTAAACCAAAAGAAATAAAACCCAACAAGATTAATTCGAGGAAGTCTACTCTTCGGGAATAGAAGGAATGTCAGATTCTGTTGCATCCATGTCCATAGTAGGGACATCCGTAACTATAACTTCTTCCACGACTACCGGCACGCTGTCCATGATACTCGTGGGTTCTACTACCCGCTGTGTTGCCATATAGCCCAGGGCCAGACTGTTACTTAAAAACAGAAATGCGAGTACGGCTGTTGCCTTGGTCAGGAAATTGCCTGAGCCCTGACTACCGAACACCGTTGAAGATGCCCCGCTACCAAAAGCAGCACCTGCATCAGCACCTTTGCCATGCTGAATGAGAATAAAGCCTATCAGACTGACAGCTATGACAACCTGTGCGACTAGTAAAATTAAATGTAATGATTCCATGAACTCAACTACCTCTTGCTGCATGACAAATGCTGAGAAATTCATCGGCGTCCAAAGCGGCACCCCCGATCAAACCACCATCAACATCAACCATGTTAAAAATTTCGACTGCGTTGGCAGCTTTAACACTACCCCCGTAAAGTATCCTGATTTTATCGGCCACTGCATCATCATGCCTGGCCAGTAATAATCTTATAAATGCGTGCACTTCCTGTGCTTGTTCCGGTGTCGCAGTTTCACCTGTTCCAATCGCCCAGACTGGTTCGTAGGCGATCACGGCATCGTTAAATGCCTTAATCCCGGCCAGTTCGATGACAGCGTTTAGCTGTCTCTCAATCACTACTTCCGTATCTCCGGATTCCCTTTCTTCCAGTTGCTCACCGACACAGAGTATTGGCACCAGCGCCACATCCTGTGCCCGCATAAATTTCGCTGCAACCAGACCATCTGTATCACCATAGAGTGCCCTGCGTTCCGAGTGACCGACAATGACATATTTACAGGAAAAATCTTTCAGCATGTCTGCCGAGATCTCACCGGTGAATGCGCCAGATTCAAGATGCGACAGATTTTGTGCACCTGAAATTATCTCCGAATTGCCCAGTTTCTCTGCCACCTCTGCCAGATAGACATAGGGTGGACAGATGACGACTTCAGCATCACATTTTGCTTGCAGACCACTACATATACCTTCCAGTAAAGGACGGATACTGGCCAACGTTCCATTCATTTTCCAGTTCGCTGCAACTAACGGCCTACGTTGTGTCATTCTATGCTTATGTCCATGCCTGAAAGGGCGGGAATGTTAATATATTTGAGGGTCTTAGTACACTCATCGCAGCCCCAAAAGTACATTAAATTGCCCTTTCCACGTCACAATGCCGACAATCTGCCGTCTGCTGACATTTTTCCCTGGCATGCCTGACAATGAGGGCATGATATTGGTTAAATAATCTGACATCCGCTTCCAGTTCGGCTTCGAAGATCTGGCGCAGGTCTTCATAGGGCTCATTCCCCTGAATCAGGCTGAGCTTGGTAAACAGGCGCCGGGTATAGGTATCTATGACAAAAACCGGCCTGGCAAAGGCATAAAGCAGAATATCGTCTGCAGTTTCCGGGCCGACACCATTCACCTGCAGCAATGATGAGCGCAGAGTTCCCGTATCAACCGCCGCCAGCTCTGACTCTCCGCCACTTCCAGCTATCCACAGGCACAGGTTTTTTAATCTTTTGGCCTTGATATTGAAATAGCCGGAAGGTCTGATAAGTTGGGCAAGGGCCTCATCAGACAATGCCAACAGGGCTTCAAGCGTCAAACTGTCGACATGCTTTAGATTTGTTATGGCCTTCTCGACATTGGTCCAGGCCGTATTTTGCGTTAATACCGCCCCGACCATTACCTCGAAGCTTGAATCTGCTGGCCACCAGGACTGATCACCATAGGCCTCAAGCAAGCGCTGGTAGACGGTCATTAACTGCTGTTGTTTCATTCTGAAAGGCGGAGTCTATCTTCCTCGAGACTTCCTGCGGGGTGATTTTTTTCTTGCCGTGGATCTTGCGCCTCGCCTTGACTGTGCAGAGGGTCTAGCTTCGGGTTTTATATCCAGCCATTCGTATAATGCATCGATCTCTTTGTCATCGAGTTCCCTGACTGTTCCCACCCGTGAATTCCGGGGTAATAGTATTGGACCAAAACGAACACGGATCAGGCGACTGACAGTAATTCCCTGGGATTCCCAAAGTCGCTTCACTTCATGGTTGCGTCCTTCCATCAGGGTGACGTGATACCAGTGATTGGCTCCCTCCCCACCAGAATCAACAATGTCAGAAAAATGCGCCGGGCCATCTTCAAGTTCCACACCTTCCTGCAATTGCCTGAGCATGGCTTCATCAACCTTGCCCACCACACGAACTGCATATTCACGGTCGATATTTGATGAAGGATGCATTAAACGATTAGCCAGATCCCCATCATTGGTAAACAGCAGTAGGCCATAAGTATTGATATCCAGGCGGCCGATACTGACCCAACGTGAACCTTTCAAACGTGGCAAGCTGGCAAAAACGGTAGCCCTGCCCTCGGTGTCTTTGCGCGTGCAAATCTCGCCGGCAGGCTTATGGTAGGTAATGACTCTCGGTCTGGAATCGGTTTTCTTCGGAAATTTTATCTGTTTTTTATCCAGCTGCACCCGATCATCTGTGGTGATCACATCGCCCAGTTTGGCCAGTGAACCATTGACCATTATGCGTCCTGCCTTGATCCATGATTCTATTTCACGTCGCGAACCCAGGCCCATACGGGCCAGAACTTTTTGGATACGTTCAGGTGTTTTTTGTTCAGACATACGTTGCTACAGTTGCTTGATTCGAGAATGGCTTCTAGATGATATAAACGGTCAACCGAAAGGCACGACGTTATCTTCGTCGTTGATAGCATGTTCTTTGTTTTCTATTTTTTCTTCTGATTTCTCAACATCAGACTCTTCAACTTCAGATATAGATTCACTTTCGCATAATCCTGCAACTGCATCTGCATCCGTTTGCGAAGCAGATGTCGCTGCCTTCTCTATTTCGCCCCGTGCTTCCTTTTCCAGTTCCTCAAATAGATCAGGATTGATCTGATCAAAGTCCTTTATCTCGGAAAGTGAAGGCAGCTCTGAAAGTTTTTTCAGATTGAAATAATCCAGAAATTCTTTAGTGGTGGCCAATAATTCGGGTTTGCCGGGAATGTCTCTCTGACCCACAACACGGATCCAGCTACGTTCCTGTAGCGTCCTGATTATATTTGAACTGACACTCACACCCCTGATTTCCTCTATCTCGGCACGCGTTACAGGCTGACGATAGGCAATGATGGCCAGGGTTTCCAGTAAAGCCCTGGAGTATCTTGGTGGTCGATCATCAAATAAATGATTTATCCAGTCTGCATAGTCACCATTCACCTGCACACGGTAGCCGCTGGAAACTTCCTTTAGTTCTATACCTCGACCTTCATAGTCCTGCATGATTTGTTCGATAGCAGTCTTGATATCTGCCCTCTCTGGTCTGTCTGTCTCTTTTTCGAAAATAGCCAATAACT
>JAIVVP010000027.1:0-12026 GCA_049189775.1 Gemmatimonadota bacterium
CGCCACCCTGATTCAAGGTCTTGACGGCTAGATTCAGATGAAAATTACCCATAATCTTCTCAGGCTGTGGCTACTGACAGAATGCAGCTACAAAAACGACGTGCTTAAAAATCAAACTAAATAATCTGCTCGGCTGATTGAAGGTATCAACTCTTTTAACTGGTCGTCTCGCTGGGCTTTTTTGCAGCTTTTTTCTTCGTCTTCTTCTTACTAGTTTTCTTTTTAGCCGCTTTCTTTTTGCTAGCTTTCTTCTTCCTGGCCCCTCGACGCGGCCGGTCTGGCGCTTCAGCGATCATCTTCTGACAGTCTTCCACGGTAAGGTCGGCTGGCTCAATATCTTTTGGCACCTTCACATTCTTGTTGCCATCAGTCACATAAGGCCCGTAACGTCCTTTCAAAACACTGATACCTTCCTCTTCAAAAATATTGATCTGCTTCTCGGCATCTTCAATTTTCTTGGCAACGATCAGCTCCAGACATTTTTCCAGAGTGACCGTATAAGGATCGTCCTCTTTAAGTGAGACAAATTTACTACCATAACGAATGTACGGACCGAAGCGCCCGGCACTGACGACAATCTCTTCACCCTCTTCTGTTTCACCCATCTCCCTTGGTAACTTGAAAAGCGCCAGGGCTTCTTCCAGCGTAATACTGTCCAGCTTCTGACCAGGAAGCAGGCCAGCAAACTTTGGTTTGTCTTCATCTTCTTTTGTGCCAATTTGGGCAAACGGACCATAGCGACCAATACGTACAGATACAGGCGAGCCTGTTTTTGGATCTGTGCCCAGTTCCCTGGCCTGAATCGCTTCACTACGACTTACTGTTTCTTCCTTTTCCTTGATCTGTTTTTCGAACTTCTCCCAGAAATTCTTCATCAAGGGTAGCCATTCTTTCTCGCCCCGGGAAACTGCATCCAGTTCATCTTCAAGACGTGCGGTAAAATCATAATCTACATAATCCGTAAAATGCTTGGTGAGAAAATTATTTACCACACGACCCACATCTGTAGGCGTAAACCGTTTTTGCTCAAACTCCACATATTCTCTTTGCTTGAGCGTATACATAATACTTGCGTAGGTAGAAGGTCTGCCAATACCGTATTCTTCCAGGGTTTTCACCAGACTGGCCTCTGTAAATCGTGGCGGCGGTTCAGTGAAATGTTGTTCTGGTCTGATTTCGAGTAGCTTGACAACATCGCCTTGTTTCAGTGGCGGCAATAATTTTTCATCATCTTCTGTTTTCGCCTCATCCTGTCCTTCCAGATAGACTGTCATGAAACCCGGATCGGCAATGGTCGAACCATTAGCGCGAAAGGTATTACCTTCACCGCAAGCCATATCAACGGCAACAGTGTCAATGGTCGCATGTATCATCTGGCTGGCGACTGTACGTTTCCAGATCAGTTCATACAATTTAAATTGATCTGTATCCAGTGAAGATTTTATTTCACTGGGCACGTGTCTTACTGTGGTTGGTCGTATCGCTTCATGTGCTTCCTGTGCATTCTTGGATTTTGTCTTGTATACGCGGGGTTCCTCAGGCACATTATTTTTACCATATCGTTCACCTATGAACTGCCTGATCTCTTCCTGAGCTTCCTTTGCCAATACAACTGAATCTGTACGCATGTAAGTAATCAGACCAACCGTTCCTTCATCACCGCCTATATCAATACCTTCGTATAATTGTTGTGCGACTCGCATGGTACGCTGGGCCGTCATCCCCAGTTTACGCACTGATTCCTGTTGCATGGTTGAGGTAATAAATGGTGCAGTAGGCTGACGTTTACGTTGTTTCTTCTCAACCTTGCTTACGGTTAAATTACCATTGGCTGCCCCCAGTAACTCTTCGTAGGCCTTGTTCGCCGTCTCACCTTCGGTGATTGTAAACTGCTTTAACTTTTCACCATGTAAATAAGTCAGCCTTGAAAGGAATTTGGCTTTTTCTTTTTCAAGATCTGCCTCTATTGTCCAGTATTCCTGAGGTTTAAATTTCTCAATTTCCTGTTCACGTTCAACGATCATTCTTAATGCTGGACTCTGCACACGCCCTGCCGACAAGCCACGTTGAATTTTTTTCCAGAGTAATGGCGAAAGGTTAAAACCCACCAGATAATCCAGTGCTCTGCGCGCCTGTTGTGCATTGATTAAATCAGTCGACAATTTTGTTGGGTGTGCAACAGCATCAAGAATTGCATTTTTTGTAACTTCGTGAAAAACAACACGATGCGATTGCTTCCCTTCTAACAAGCCGCGTTCTTTTAACAGCTCATGTAGATGCCAGGCAATGGCCTCACCTTCACGATCCGGGTCAGTCGCCAGATAAAGAGTATCTGCTTTTTTGAGTGCCTTGATGATAGCATCTACCGCTTTGGCATTTTTCTCAATGGCCTGATACTTCATCTCAAACCCGTTCTCTGTATCGATGGCACCGGTCTTGGGTAGCAGATCGCGCACATGTCCGTAAGATGCCAATACCTTATAGTCGTCACCAAGGTATCGATTGATTGTTTTTGCCTTCGCGGGGGATTCAACTATAACTAACGATCTGCTCATTCAATAAATTCCAGTTAAGTATTCTGCGACTTGTAATAATAGTTGGGGAATGTTGTTTTAAAAAGATTATAGATGTTTAATGCAAATTCGCATTCAAATCATCCATCACGATATCTTCCATCCACGTGATAACTGCTTCTTTACCAGGTTGATTAAACAGCACCATGAGAACAACCCATTTAAGCTGTTGTAGATCGATGTCTTCTGATTCCAGCGCCATCACACGATCAATCACCAGCTCACGGTTCTGAATATCCAGTACACCGGCCTGTTCCAGAAAAAGCAGGAAACCTCGACATTCAGTATCAAGTTTTTCCAGTTCTTTACCATGATAAATTCTTGAAGCCGATGTCCCGGTATCCGGGGAAGGGTAATGATTATCTTTTTGCGTGGCCAGTTCTTCCAACCAGTCAAAAGCCTTACCTACTTCGCGCTCAGCAAAGCCTGCATCAAGAAGCTGATCTCTCAGAGCATCCTGATCAGGTGTCAATTTGACGTCCTCATCTTCGTAATTGTCAAAAAGATACATCAATACATCTAATACTGTTTCTTTCATTTACTAATTTCTCTAGTTAGCTCGTATGTAAACTCCACCTGCTTGCGAAACTACCAAACCACGAAGTTCGAGTATTAAAAGCATGGAGGAAACTGAATCAATCGTCAATCCTGTTAATTCAATCAATCTATCAATGGATATGGGGTCATATGCCATACTATCAAGCAACACTTTGTAATCTGCGTCAAGTGCTTCTTTGCCCTGAGCAATTTTTTGACCTGTTTCTTCAGTAACATTTTCCCCCATAACAACCGTCACAAGAGAACCCAGTTCTTCAACAATATCATCAACTGATTCCACCAACTTGGCACCTTGCCTGATTAAGGCATGACAACCTTTTGCCAGTGGATTGTGGATAGAACCTGGAATGGCAAATACCTCACGCCCCTGCTCCATCGCATAACGTGCGGTAATGAGTGAACCACTTCGACACGCTGCCTGTATCACCAGAACTCCCGTACTCATGCCACTGATAATCCTGTTGCGCCTGGGAAAGTTTGCCGGGATGGGTTTGGTGCCTGGAGAAAACTCTGAAACCAGAATACCTCTGTCGACGATTTTTTCAGCCAGGGCTTTATGCCTTGCAGGATAAATCATATCCAGACCATTCCCTGTCACTGCGATGGTATGACCACCGGCATCCAACGCACCCTGATGGCTACAACCATCTATACCCAAAGCCAGGCCACTTGTAACAGTTGCGCCTGCGTAAACAAGTTCACGGGCAAATTCATCAGCAAGCTTGCGACCAGCTGCATCTGGGTTCCTGCTACCGACAATTCCAATCTGTATACTTTTTAATGTCTGCAGACAACCGTGAGCAAACAAAACAACGGGTGGATCAGGGATCTCCCTGAGTAACAGCGGATATTCATCACTGTCGATTGTCACAAGATGATGCTGCGGACTATCTAACCAGAGCAAATCAGCTTCAACACCTTCCCAATCGGGTTGGCAAATAGCGTTTATTGATTTTTCCTTAAGACCAGACTCTCTTAGTGCATGGACATCTGCAGAGAATATTTCTTTTATCGAGGGGAAGGCATCAAGTAATTTTCTTTGACCAACAGGACCAAGTCCCTTGATACGATGGAGTGCTAACCAAAAAGCACGATCTTCATTGTTTATCGCCATATTCCTGATCATCCTGATCTATATTTGGTATCTGCTGTTGATAATGCATCAATTTTTAATCTTCATCAAAATTTTTTCTAGAATATCTCACCAGCAGATGTTCAGCATCAACTAATTACTGGATGATATTTTTTTTATGTGCAAAACAACAAAGGCCGCTAAAAGCGGCCTTTGTGTATGCTTATAAAATATTTTTTATACTTACAGATTTCTTACGCTATCAAGTACATGAATAGAACTAACAGCCTTCATCACCAAACCATAACTGACGTTTTCGAATGTACGGAACACCATCAGAACACCAGCATACTCTTCAGGTAATTCCACGTATTCTGGCCTGGTATTTGGTCGTCCCAGATAGCCAACCAGATCAGAGTTGTTAAAATTCTTCATCATATCACCGACCCAATCCTCTGGATCTACCTCATAATTTCCTTTTGACTCTGTCGCTATCTCGTCTCTGACGACATTACCACTTTGATAAATGCCCATAACATTACCAACCTCAACACCATCACTATCGCCTACATCCACCACGACAACCTGGTATTGACCTATCTCGGCAACACCATTGAAAACAGATAATATATTTGCATCAATATCACGATATGGTGCACTTGGAACGAATGTATTATTGGCATCCTCATCAGATTCAATAACGAGTCTGTCGCCAGTAAGGATTTCCTGTTTAGACAGGGTCACGATTGCCGAGGCAGGATCTCCCCGCTTCTGAATCACTACATCACCCAGATAAATTGCCTCATAACCCAGAACTCTATCAGGATCCTTACGAGTATTGATGTACGCAGAACCTTTTCGATATATAGAGTAACGGGTCTCATCTACATCATCATTCAGACCTCTTACATATAACTTACTACCTGAACCCGATATCAAATGTTGATCATAACTGGACACGACATAGGGCCAGTTAGACATTTCTTGATCTGTAACAATACGAGGACGGCTCAGAAACTGCTGGATAGCATCGACAGGGATCGTCGGGATGGCATCATCTCTGTCTTCAGAACGTACAGCAGGTGACAGCCTGACATTACGACCATTGGTGACCATACCCGAACCATTAACAGTTAAAAGTGGCTTCCCATCAATTATGGACAGAGAGACAATATCACCTGGATAGATAAGATGCGGATCCGAGATCTGGGGGTTGCCCTGCCAAATCGTTGGCCAATACCATGGCTCCTGTAAGAATCGCGCCGAGATGTCCCAGAGTGTGTCGCCTTTTTGCACCACATATTCGTCCGGATGATCAGGATTCAGCTTTACCGTGTCAGCAACCACGATAGATGAGAGCGAAAAACACACCAGCAAAAAATAGATTTTCTTAAACATGATTATTACCTTACGTACGTTCCTTAATGTAGATTAGCAAAAAAAACCGCAAAATATAAGTAAGATCACGCTTTATTCAGCTGTTTGTTACGAAATAATCATTTTTCTGTATACTATCAGTGAGTTACCAAGCAAAGGAGTAAAAAACCCTGTGGCACTACTAGAAGTCCTGCAATTCCCTGATAACAGGCTGCGTAAAAAGGCTGAACCCGTTGAAAGCATAGACGATAATTGTCGCTCTCTGGCGAAAGACATGCTGGAAACGATGTATCATAATCAGGGAGTTGGCCTCGCTGCAACACAGGTAAACATCCAGAAACGCCTGGTCGTCATTGATCTATCAACAGAAAAAAATGAAGCTATGTGCTTGATTAACCCAGAGATTTTATCTTCTGAAGGGACTGAAGAAAGTCAGGAGGGCTGCCTGTCAGTCCCTGAGTACTACGATATGGTGACTCGCGCCGAGAAGATTAAATATCGTTACATGGATCTCAATGGTGAAGTCATCGAAAATGATGCAGATGGTCTATTAGCTATCTGCATTCAGCACGAAATAGACCACCTTGATGGGAAATTATTCATTGATTACCTGTCGCCCATGAAAAGACAGCGTTTACGCAAAAAGCTTGATAAACAAGAAAAATTTCAAGCACTCGTACTCTGAAATTTAAAAACTTCGTTCGGAATAAGCACACATGGAAACCCTAGGCCAGAAGGAATTGCCCCGGAAAATATTGAATATCGCCTTTGCCGGCACACCTGAGCTGGCAGCAAGCATATTAAAAGCATTACTGGAACAGTCGAAACACCAGATAAAAATGGTGCTAACCCAACCCGACAGGCCTTCCGGTCGGGGACGTAAGCTCACGGCAAGTCCTGTAAAAACACTGGCACTTGAACATGGACTAGATGTCCTGCAACCCTCTGCATCCGAATTAATTGCGCTGCAAGACAGGCTCGCAGAGATGGATCTGATGATAGTTGCCGCCTATGGAATGTTGTTGCCTGAAACTATCCTCAATGCACCCACATATGGTTGTATTAATGTGCATACCTCCCTGCTACCCAGATGGAGGGGCGCAGCGCCCATTCAGCGTGCCATCCAGGCAGGGGACGAAGAAACAGGCATCACCATAATGCAAATGGATAGCGGCCTTGATACCGGGCCGATACTGCTACAGAAGAAATGTCCAATAAACCCTATTGATACATCAGGTAATCTACACGATAGACTGGCTTCTCTTGGTAGTGAATGCATACTTGAAGTGCTGGACAAAGTGATTCCGGGCGAACTGAATCCTGTTGTCCAGGACGAGTCACAGGCCTGTTATGCCGGGAAAATCAGCAAATCTGAGGCCAGGATCGACTGGACTGAAACCGCTATTAACATTGATTGTGCCATACGGGCTTTTAATCCTGCCCCTATCTGCCATACAGAGCTGCAAGGCCTGCCCCTTCGAATATGGCAGGCAGAGGTACTTGATAACGAAACCACTTCCCCAGCAGGCGAAATCATACACTCTGGCAAGGTGGGGATTGATATCGCAACAGGTCAGGGCGTGCTCAGAATTTTACAATTACAGCCACAGGGTAAACGCGCCATGTCAGTGGCAGATTTTCTAAACGGCAATCCAGGTTTTGGTAAATAAAACAAAGACAAAACCAGAATCCAGACAGGCGCGTGTGGTCGCATCCAGAATTCTTGCAAAGGTATTTGCAGATCAACAATCTCTTGCGACATCAATGCCGCTTGAACTGGATCTGATGGAAGATCTACGAGAACGTGCCCTCGCCCAGGCACTTTGTTATGGCGTAATGCGCCATTATTACAGCCTGAATTTTATCCTCAGTACGCTATTGGATAAGAAGCTCAAAAAGAAAGATAGTGATGTCAAAGCACTTATCCTGATTGGCCTGTATCAACTCGATCATATGCGGACACCTGCCCACGCAGCTGTTTCGGCAAGCGTTGAAAGCTGTAAGGAATTGAAAAAAACCTGGGCAAAAAACCTGGTCAATGCCGTGTTAAGACGTTACCAGAGAGAACACGATAAATTTCCAGAGCTCATCGCTGCTGATGAATCAGCCAATAATGAGCATCCCGCCTGGCTGTTAGAAATCCTGAAAGATGAATATCCTCAACACTGGCAATCCATCATCAAGGAAAATAATTTACCGCCACCCATGAGCCTGAGGGTGAATTTGCGCAAGACAGATCGTGATAGCTACCTGAAAAAACTGCAGGCCACTGGAATAGAAGCCCAGGCATCGGACTTGAATCAAACTGGTATCGTTCTAACTCAGCCTGTGGGTGTAGAAGCACTGCCCGATTTTGCCGAAGGCCATGTCTCGGTTCAGGATTTGGCAGCGCAACTGGCCATCCCCTTACTGGAACCGCAGGCAGGGGAACGCATCCTGGATGCATGCTCAGCCCCTGGGGGAAAACTGGCGCAGCTACTGGAAACATCCCCAACTCTGCAACAAGCCGTTGCTGTCGAAAAAGAACCTCATAGATTTAAAAAACTTGAAAATACATTAGAGCGCCTTGGTCTCAGCGCAACGCTGATACAAAATGATGCTCGTGCTATAGATGACTGGTGGGACAAACAACTGTTTGACCGAATTTTGATTGATGCACCCTGTAGTGCTTCTGGCGTTATTCGCAGGCATCCTGATATTAAATACTTACGAACGACTGAAGATATCCAGAATATTATGGTATTACAGGCTGAGATACTCGATGCATTGTGGCCATTATTAAGGAAAGGTGGCAAGTTGTTGTATATTACTTGTTCAGTATTTAAAGCAGAGAATGACGAACAAATCGCTGCTTTCAGCAATAAACATAATGATGTTAATTCGATGCCAATACAGGCAACCTGGGGCATGGCTACAAAGTATGGTCGACAAATTCTACCCGGTGAAAATGCAATGGATGGATTTTATTATGCTCAATTGCAAAAAACCTGAGACGGGAACACACATTCTCCTGTCTGCCCTGGTGAGCCTGTTGCTATTGCCAGCATCATCCCATGCAGAATTACACAATCTGCAATCAAAGCATGGCTTCATAGTTGAAAATGCAGAATTAATTTCAGATGGAGCCGAATATAAGCTCAATGCTGATATACAATTTCACTTCAGCAAAGAAGCCCTGAAGGCACTTGAACACGGGATTGCATTACAGATTGATATAGAGGTGCAGGCAAAACAAAACAGAAATTGGCTATGGGATAAAAAAATTCGCAATAAAATATATAGCCAACGACTGGAATACCAGCCACTCAGCGAACAGTACCTTGTTACTGATTTGAATACTGGCAGCAAGCGTCATTTCCGCAATTTTCAGTATGCGCTCGAATTCATGGGGTCAATTAACAATTATCCATTTTTAGAGCACGCTGCCCTGCAACAGGATAAAACCTATACCGCACTGCTACGTGCCAGTTTAAATACTGAATCACTACCAACACCATTAAGACTGTCAGCCTATGTTTCCTCAGACTGGCAATTATCTAGCCCCTGGTTCAAGTGGACAATCAAACAATGAGAAAAACGGGCACAGTCATTCTCTACACCGGGCTCTTTTTGTTTGCTTGTATGCTCGCTGCTTTACTCATGATGAGTGATGCCCTCAGGGATTCATCACAGTTCAGTCGCCTGTATTCGGGGCTTTTAATCTTTACCACTCTGGGTCTTTGTTCATTAGTGACGCTCATATTCCTGAATTTGAGACACCTGATACAGCAGCGCCGCAATCAAATACCAGGGACGCGTATGACTGTGCGAATGATTGCCATGTTTACCGCACTCTCAGTGACTCCTGTATTAGTCGTTTATCTTTTTTCCCTGGATTTTTTACATCGAGGTATTGATAGCTGGTTTGATCTGCGCGTCGAACAGGCATTGGATGATTCACTTAAGCTGAGCAGACTCTCTCTTGATACGCGGATGAGAGAATTACTAAAGCAGACAAATCAAATAGCAAAGGAAACATCTGATATATCAGATGCAGAAATGCCTTTTGAAATTGATGAACTGCGTACCCGCACTAATGCCAAGGAAGTCACACTGCTGAACAGACAGGGTGGTGTTATCACCTCGAGTTCAGAAAATACCACGAGCATTATCCCCGATAGACCGAGCGATAGTATTTTATTACAACTTCAACAAGGTGGCAGCTATACAGGGCTGGACAATACTATTACATCAGGCTTGCATATCCGTGTAGTTGTAAATGTACCTGATGTAAACGTGGTGAATAATTCAAGAATTATTCAGGCGCTCTACCCTATCTCAGAGGAAATAAATACACTGACCAATAGTATTCAAACCTCGTATATCAAATACAAGGAACTCTCTTATCTTCGCGAACAACTTAAACTCAGTTTTATTCTGGTTCTGACCCTGGTCCTTTTATTCAGTCTTTTTGCAACGGTCTGGACTGCATTTTACTTTTCGAAAAGACATGTCGCTCCTATCAGAGATATGGCAGAAGGAACCAGAGCGATTGCTGAGGGTGATTACCACACCCAAATACCGGTAACCAGCAATGACGAACTTGGATTTCTGGTGGCTTCATTTAATGAAATGACACAAAAAATTGAGCAGGCACGCAATGCCGCCAGTCACAGTCAACATGAAGCAGAAACGCAGCAGGCATATCTTGAAGCTGTCCTTGGAAGGCTTTCTTCAGGCGTGCTGGTGTTTGATAAAAACAAGATATTACGCACAACCAATATCAGCGCGGGGAAAATTTTAGGCATCCCCATTAATTCACTGACTGGCGAATCTCTGGAAATAATTTGCCAGAAATATCAACATCTTGAACCCATGCAAAAAACTATCCTCTCCCATGACAATACTGAACAGGATTGGCGCGAACAAATCACACTGTTTGGAAAAAGTGGCAGACAAATTCTGATGTGTAGCGGCACACCACATTCGATAACTGAAGATGAAAATGAAGGTTATATCATCGTCTTTGATGACATAACCGAGCTGATACAGGGACAGAAAAATGCTGCATGGAGTGAGATGGCACGACGGCTAGCACATGAAATCAAGAATCCGTTGACACCAATTCAACTTGCAGCTGAACGATTACGCCATAAGTATCTTCACACCATGGACCAAAAGGACGCAGATACTCTTGACCGGTTAACAAATACTATTGTGCAACAGGTAGAAACCATGAAGGATATGGTTAACACATTTTCAGACTATGCAAGACCGCCGGAGACAAAAACACAGGCCATGGACATCAATGCCCTGATAAGTGAAGTCCTGGATCTATTCACCAACCTGAATCAAAAGACCGAGATCGAATTAAACCTTGAACCTGATTTGCCAATGGTTAATGCAGACGTTAGCAGGCTCAGGCAAGTTTTTAATAACCTTCTGAAAAATGCATTTGATGCCTGCGAAAACAACACAGATTCAACATTAACCATTACCAGCCAGTGTATTTCAACAGCAGGCACCGAATACGTAGAAATTTTAATCAGAGATTCCGGGCCAGGTATTGCGGAAGATATCATGGAGCATATCTTTGAACCCTATGTAACCACCAAGACAAAAGGCACGGGATTAGGTCTCGCCATCGTAAAGAAAATTATTGAAGAGCATAATGGCGTTGTCTGGCTCGAAAACAATAAGGACAAACCCGGTGTAAGTGCGATAATCAGATTACCGATCATGCAGAAGCAAGATAACAACACGAAAGATAATCAAAAACATGGCAAAACAGGAATGACTTCATGATAGCCGGCAAAATTATGGTGGTTGATGACGAACCAGACATAAGAAGTCTGATCAAGGAAATACTTGAAGACGAAAACTTTGAAGTTGCCGTCGCAGAAGATGCGACTCAAGCTGATAACATTCGTGAAGAATTTGATCCTGATCTGATCCTGCTTGATATCTGGATGCCAGGAATTGACGGCATTACCTTACTCAAACAATGGAATGAATCAAACCGGATGCACGTGCCGGTGATTATGATTTCCGGCCATGGCACGGTCGAGACTGCCGTCGAGGCAACCCGCCTGGGGGCTTACGATTTTATCGAGAAACCACTGTCACTCGCCAAGTTAATACTGACAGTGAAACATGCCCTGGAAAATACATCCTTACAAAGGGAAAACATTCGCCTTAAAGACTATAACCAGCGTGTAGATTCACCTATCGGCAAAAGCAAGATCATGCAAGATCTGAGACAGCAGATTTTGCAAATTGTCGAACACAGTACACCAGTGTTGATTACCGGTGAATCAGGCACGGGCAAAGAACTTGTCGCTCGCGCCCTGCATGAACACAGTCCAAGAGCTCCCAAGCCCTTCATCGCCCTGAATACGAAGGCGATCGCCTCTGAACTGCTTGAATCAGAATTGTTCGGTCATGAACGAGGGGCGTTTACGGGCGCC